>DRQL01000161.1 GCA_011371465.1 Gammaproteobacteria bacterium
CGGACTGTTCCAGGGCTTTTCCAGTGATCCGGGTAACGTTACCAATAACGGCAACGACGACGCCTGGGGCATCGGTGGTCAGATTGGTTACCAGGGGCGCATCGGCATGTTCTCGTTCGGCCTCATGGGCCGCTCCAAGATTTACATGGAAGAGTTCGACGACTATGCCGGTTTGTTTGCGGAACAGGGTGACTTCGATATTCCGGCCATGTTTGGTGGTGGTATCGCTATCCATTTCACCCCCAACCTGACGGTTGCGGCGGACATATCCCGTATCCTGTATGGTGACGTAAAATCGATTTCCAACAAGGGACCAACGGCCAACGAATTCTTCGGTGCCTTCGTAGGCGCGCTCACCGGCGACCCGTCACAGATTTCCAACCCGCTGGGCACCAACGACGGCTGGGGCTTTGGCTGGGATGATGTCTGGGTTTACAAAATCGGTGTAAACTATGCCTACAGTCCTGCCTGGACCTTCCGCGCCGGTTTCAACTACGCGGAAGTGCCTTTCGGTGACGACCAGGCGCTGTTTAACGTGCTGGCCCCGGCAGTCGTGGAGAAGCACGCCACGGTAGGTTTTACCTACACGGTGAATCCGAGCACCGATTTCTCCATGACCTACATGTACGCCTTCAGGAACGACGTCGATACCACCTATACCGGTACCGGCCAGTTCGCCGGTTTCAGCTATGGTGCCAAGAACAACATGTACCAGAATGCCATCGAAGCGGCGCTGTCCTGGAATTTCTAGTTGACAGGCAGGCGGAACAGTTGCTTTGACCAGTGGAAAAGGGCCGCCTCCGGGCGACCCTTTTCCTGTGTATATGCGGTCGTATTTTCGAAAATACCTGTATAGAATCCGTTGCGACCATAGACCAAGAGGGTGAGGAGAAAAGGAATGACTACGATGAAACGAATACTGGCTGCATTTATGCTGACAGGATTGATGTTGTTACCCTGGGCAGGCGGCGCACAGGCGGCCGAGCGCTTCAAGCCGTTTGTGCTGGCCTCGCAGGGGCCGGGTGACTTTGACGCCAAGGTGCAGGAAACCAAAGATGCACTGACCGCTGCCGGATTTGAAATTGTCGGCGAGTACAGCCCGTACTCGGATACCTTTGTCGCAAAGACAGACGTCATTATTGTGACCAACGATGAACTGAAAAAAGCGGCGGGCATGTCCAAGTACGGTGGTTTCGCGGCGCCCTGGCGGGTATCCGTAACCAAGTCGGGAGAGAACGTGGAAGTGGTGTACCCCAACCCGATCTATCTCGCCAATGGTTACCGCCTCAAGACCGACCTGGCCGGTGTCAGCGAGGCGCTCAGGAAAGCGATCGGCGCACAGGAAACCTTCGGTTCCCGTAAAGGCCTGACCGCCCGTAAACTGCGCAAATACCACTATACCTTTGGTATGGAGTACTTCGATGACGTGTATGAACTGGCGGAGTACGGCAGTCACAAGGAAGCGGTCGATACGCTGGAGAAGAACCTGGCAGCGGGTGTAGGTGGCGTAACCAAGGTATACCGCCTGGACCTGGGCAACAATGTCACGGTGTTCGGCGTGCAGCGCAGGTCCGGTGAAAAGAACAAGGATGAACACATGGACGATGAATGGGTCATGAGTAACGTGGATTTCGCCGAACCGAAGAAGACCGCGTACCTGCCGGTGGAAATCATGGTGGATGGTAACGATATCGTAGCCCTGCACATGCGCTTCCGCATGGCCCTGCATTTCCCCGACCTGAAGATGATGGGCGCCAACAGCTTCATGAATATCATGCCCAGCCCCAAGGCGATGGGCCTGGCCATGGAGGCGGTGGCCGGCGGCAAATAACAGCAGCTATTCGCTGCCCTGTTGTTACTGAGCCCCCGCCTTGCGGGGGTTTTTTTATGGCCCGGCTAAGGAAATCCGGGCAGTGTCCGATAGATTGTATGGTAGTTAACCATCAAGTTTTGCGCGTTTCCCCCGCCACCTGTAGCGACGGGCTATAGAACGTGACCGGCGACAGCGAAGTACGTTCAGGGACTGAATGAGAGCCATGATGAAACCGAGTATATTGCGTAACCTGCTGATAACCATAGTGTCATTCGGGCTGTTGATAGGGGGTATATTCCCCTTCTTTGCCGATTTCTTCGTGCAGTGGAAGGACGGCATGTTCGGCTGGTTTATGGCTGGCTGCCTGGTGGCCGGCGGTGCTATCGGTGTTGCCAATTACTGGATGGTCAACGTTATCCTGCTGAAACAGCTCAAGCGGATTTCAGAGATTGCCTACGCCATCAGCCAGCATGATATTTCCCACGAGTGCAAGATCCAGAGCCACGACATGATTGGCGAGATCGTGGATGCGTTCAACCAGATGGCGGTCAATCTCAGGGACATGATCGGCCAGATCAGCGGTGCGACCACACAGCTGGCCGCCGCAGCCGAGGAAACCTCGACGATTACGGATGAAACCAGTCGTGGTATCCAGGCCCAGCAGTCGGAAATCGACAGCATTGCTTCCGCCATGAGCGAGATGACCAGCACCGTGCAGGAGGTCGCCCGCAATGCGGCCGATGCCTCCAGCGCGGCAGGCGAGGCAGACAGGGAGGCCAAGAATGGTGCGCTGGTTGCAACCGAGGCCATTGGCGGTATCGATGCCCTGCAGTCCGAGGTGGATGCCGCAGCCCAGGTGATACGCAATCTCGAGAAAGAGAGCGAAAATATCGGCTCCGTGCTGGATGTGATTCGTGGCATTGCCGAGCAGACCAACCTGCTGGCACTGAATGCAGCCATCGAAGCGGCGCGCGCCGGTGAACAGGGGCGCGGTTTTGCCGTGGTGGCGGACGAGGTGCGAACCCTGGCCAGCAGGACCCAGCATTCCACCCAGGAGATCCAGGACATGATCACTACCCTGCAGGACGGCACGGGTAATGCAGTGAAGGTGATGCAGGGGGCACAGGGCAAGGCACAGGACAGTGCCGACCTGGTTGAAAAGGCCGCGGAATCGCTGGCCGAGATCGCCGGTTCCGTGGCGGCGATCAACGATATGAATACCATGATCGCCAGCGCGGCGGAAGAACAGAGTGCGGTGGCGGCGGAAATGCAGACCAATATGAACAACATCCGCGAAGTGGTGGACCGCTCCGCGGAGGGTGCGCAGCAGACTGCGCAGGCCAGCGAAGAACTGGCGCGACTGGCCGCGAATCAGCAGGCGCTGATGGCGCAGTTCAAGGTGTAGGTATGCACCCGTAATCCGGCTCAACCGGACCCGACAGGGCCGGACGGGGTTTCCCGTCCGGCCTTTTTCGTTGGCGGCTCATGGATGTGATCGGGCGGGCATCACCGGTTGGGTGCGCCTGTGCTGCCGGTTTTACGGGACTTACCCCTTTTGGGAGAGGTAAAACGCATGCAAAAGGCTGAATAGTCGTGTATTGTTTCGCCCTGATTAAATATTTTTATCGGCTCGAAAAAATTCCGAGGGGCGCTGTTCGGCGCTTTTGTACATACACAAGGGTTCAACATCATGGCAGATCGCAGACTGCAGGTTTTCCATACCGTCGCTCGCCTGCTGAGTTTTACCAAGGCAGCCGAAGCGCTGCACATGACCCAGCCGGCGGTTACCTTTCAGGTGCGTCAGCTGGAGGAGCAGTTCAATACGCGCTTGTTTGATCGCACTCACAACCGCATCAGCCTGACCGAGGCGGGCAAGCGCGTCTACGAGTACGCGCACCGCATCTTCGACCTGTACTCGGAGATGGACAACGCGGTGCGGGAAATGACCGGTGACATCAGCGGTGTGCTGATGATCGGGGCCAGTACAACCATCGCCGAGTACATGTTGCCGGCGCTGCTCGGCGATTTCAAGAAGAAGTACCCGGACGTCAATGTGCAGCTCAAGGTATCGAATTCCGATGGCATCGTGCACATGGTAGAGAACAATGTCATCGACCTGGGGGTGGTCGAGTCGCCGGTAATGAACAAGAACCTGGTGGTGGATGTATGCCGCATGGACCAGCTGGTCGCCGTGGTCGCTCCCCGGCATCCACTGGCGGAGCAGGAGTCGGTCAGGCTCGAGGCGTTGCTCGAATACCCCTATATCTGCCGTGAGGAAGGTTCCGGTACGCGGGAAGTGATTGCGGAATACATGCAGGAGCAGGGCATCCACGAGAGCCAGGTCCATCTTTCCATGGAACTTGGCAGCCCGGAGTCGATCAAGGGTGCGGTGGAAGCCGGCATGGGCGTATCGATCGTTTCCTTCGCCACCGTCCAGAAAGAACTGAAGCTGGGGACCCTGGTGGTGCTGACGCTGGAACCCACGCTGGACCGGCCCTTTTCCTTTGTGCACCAGAAACAGAAGTTCCGGCACCGCGCCATGGATGAGCTGCTGGAATTCGCGCGCGGCTACTGCAAATCCCACCCCGAGGTTGTATAACGGGAAGTATGGATCAGCAGCAGGAAAAACTACTTGGGCTGATCGGACAGCTGTCCGCGGCCGATCGTGACACGCTTGCCAGTTTTGCAGAGTTTTTGCTCAGCCGCAGCGGAACCGGTATGGCGCCAGCCAGTGCAGCCGTGCCGGCTGCCAGGGAAATTCCTGAACCCGAAGCCATCCCGCGCCCGCAAGACGAGCGCGTGGTCGCCGCCGTCAAACGTCTTTCCAAAAGCTATTTCATGCTGGACAAGTCCAAAATGCTGGGCGCGACCTCCGACCTGGTGACCCAGCACATCATGCAGGGCCGGGATGCGGCCGAAATCATCGATGAGCTGGAGCAGGTATTCGCCGAACAGTACCGGCTGCTGAAAGCGGGTGGTGGCGACTGATGGAGGTCATACGGCAGTGGTTTCGCCGTTTTGCCTCCGATCCCCAGGCCGTGATCCTGGCGCTGGTGCTGCTGTCGGGTTTCGTGGTGGTGCTCACCATGGGGCGCATGCTGGCGCCGGTGCTGGCAGCGCTGGTGCTGTCCTACCTGCTGGAGGGCATTGTGACCAGTTTGCAGGAGCGCGGCATGCCCCGGCTGGGTGCGGTGATCCTGGTGTTTACCCTGTTCCTGGTGTTCCTGCTGTTTTCCCTGCTGGGCCTGTTACCGCGCCTGTCCTACCAGGTCACCCAGCTGGTGCACCAGTTACCGAATATCATCGGTGCTGGCCAGGACGCCCTGATGGGCCTGCCGGAACGTTATCCCGACCTGATCAGCCAGACGCAGGTGCTGGACCTGATCGACGCCATCCGTGCCGAGCTTGCCCAGCTCGGGCAGAGCGTGGTGACCGTCTCGGTGGCCTCGGTGGTGGGTGTGATCACCATCATGGTCTATCTCATCCTGGTGCCGGTGCTGGTATTTTTCTTTCTCAAGGACAAGCAGCGCATTATCGGCTGGTTCAAGGCCCACCTGCCGCGCGATCGGGCTTTGACCACGCGCGTGTGGCAGGAAGTGAATGCCCAGATTGCCAACTATGTGCGTGGCAAGGTCTGGGAGATCATGATCGTCGGGACCGTTTCCTACGTCACCTTCCTTGCCATGGGGCTGCAGTACGCGGTATTGCTGGCTACCCTGGTGGGCCTGTCCGTGGTCATTCCCTACATCGGTGCGGCCGTAGTCACCGTGCCGATTGCCGCGATTGCGTTTTTCCAGTGGGGCTGGAGCACGGACTTTGGCTATATCCTGCTGGCCTATGCCGTGATCCAGGCGCTGGACGGGAATGTCCTGGTGCCGTTGCTGTTTTCCGAGGTGGTCAACCTGCACCCGGTAGCCATCATCATCGCCGTACTGGCATTCGGCGGCCTGTGGGGCTTCTGGGGGGTGTTTTTCGCCATCCCGCTGGCGACCCTGGTGCAGGCGGTGATCCGCGCCTGGCCGGGCGCGCGACAGCAGTTGCCGCAGGCGCCCGCATCCCCCTCGCCTTCCGCCTGAGCCGCAGGACGAAAGCCGCCCTCAATCTTCGCGCCGAAGGACGGCGCTCCTGCGGTGGTTTATTGAACCTTTTATAAGGTATCCGACGCGTAATCCGCCAGCCGTGAACGCTCGCCGCGCGTCAGCATGATGTGGCCGCTGTGCGCCCAGTTCTGGAAGCGGTCGACGACGTAGGTCAGACCGGAACTGGTTTCGGTGATGTAGGGGGTGTCGATCTGCCCGACATTGCCCAGGCAAATGACCTTGGTGCCCGGCCCGGCCCGGGTGACCAGGGTTTTCATCTGTTTGGGTGTCAGGTTCTGCGCCTCGTCCAGGATCAGGTACTTGTTCAGGAAGGTGCGGCCGCGCATGAAGTTCATGGAGCGGATCTTGATGCGGTTGCTGAGCAGGTCGTTGGTCGCTGCCCGCCCCCAGTCACCGCCCACATCGGAGCGCGTCAGTACCTCCAGGTTGTCCATGAGTGCACCCATCCAGGGCGTCATTTTCTCTTCCTCGGTGCCCGGCAGGAAGCCGATATCTTCACCGACCGGCACCGTGACGCGCGTCATGATGATTTCCCTGTAGCGATTTTCCTCCAGCGTCTGGGTGAGGCCGGCCGCCAGTGCCAGCAGCGTCTTGCCGGTGCCGGCGGTGCCGACCAGGCTGACGAAATCCACTTCCGGGTCCATCAGCAGGTTGAGGGCGAAATTCTGTTCCCGGTTGCGCGCGCTGATACCCCACACGGTGTGCCGGGAACCGCGGTAGTCGATGGCCGTTTCCAGTACGGCGGTCTCCCCGTCGACTTCGCGCACCAGCGCTTCGAAACCCTGCTCCTCCGGCAGGTAGACGCATTCATTGCAGTTCCAGGAGGCTACCAGCGGCCCGTGCACCCGGTAGTAGTTGCGCCCGTCTTTCTGCCAGGACTCCAGCGTGTCGCCGTGTTCCTGCCAGAAATCGGCCGGCAGTTCGCTGGTGCCGGAAAACAGCAGGTCGACATCTTCCAGCACCTGGTCGTTGAAGTAGTCTTCCGCATGAATGCCGAGCACCGTGGCCTTGATGCGCAGGTTGATGTCCTTGGAGACCAGGGTCACGGTGACATCGGGGTATTCGGTCTGCAGGGCCAGCGCCGTGCCGAGGATGTTGTTGTCCGATTTATTGCCCGGCAGGGCGTCGGGCAGGGCGATCTTCAGAGTGTGCGTCTGGAAGAACAGGCGGCCCCGCTGTTCGTTGTCGGCGTCATCAACCAGGCCGCGCGTGTTGAGCGGAATGCCCTGCTCGATGTCGTCGACCCCGGGCGCGCAGATCAGTTCGTCGATAAAACGGCTGACCTGTCGCACGTTGCGCGCCACTTCCGACATGCCTTTCTTGCCCGCATCCATTTCCTCGAGCACGACCATGGGGAGGTAGACATCGTGTTCCTTGAAATGAAACAGCGCGGTAGGGTCGTGCATCAGCACGTTGGTATCGAGAATGAAGAGTCGTCGGGCGGAAGGGTCGGGCTGGATCATTGGCTGGGCGGTGAACTCCTGTAATTATAGCTCGCGCACGGCTTCGAGCACTTCTTCGACATGACCCTTGACCCGGACCTTGCGCCATTCGCGCCGGAGTTTGCCGTTGGCGTCGATCAGGAAGGTGCTGCGCTCGATGCCCATCACCTTGCGGCCGTACATGTTCTTCTCCCGGATCACATCGAACAGCCGGCACAGCTTCTCGTCTTCATCGGACAGCAGTTCAAACGGGAAGTCCTGTTTGGCCCTGAATTTTTCGTGTGATGCCAGGCTGTCGCGCGAAACACCCAGTACCTCGGTGTCAAGGCGTTTGAACTGCCGGTAGTGGTCGCGGAAATCCTGTCCTTCGGTGGTGCAGCCGGGGGTGTTATCCCTGGGGTAGAAATAGAGTACCAGGTTCTTTCCTTTGAAATCAGACAGTTTGATGGTCTTGCCGCCGGTGGTGGCGGCACTGAAAGCGGGTACCTTGCGGTTGAGTTGTACGGTGCTCACACGGGCTATCCTTTAAGCGGTTCGATCACGGCGTCGAGGTTCAGCTGGTCGCAGAATTCCAGGAATTCCTCGCGCAACGTGGCGATGTGGGTATCGGCGGGCACATCGAGGGCCATGTGCACGGCAAACATCTGCGTGCCGGTATGGGCCGCCGCGTAGCTGGTGGTGGACAGGTCCTGGATATTGATATTGCGCCGGGAAAAAAAGTTCGCCAGGTTGTGTACGATGCCGGGGTGGTCGAGGGCGACCACGTCGACCGCATAGGGCAGCAGTTCACCGCTGCGCGGTTTGGGTTCGGTGCGCCTGATGCTCAGCGACATGCCGAGCTTTTGCTCGATTTTCCCGGCCTGGTCTTCCAGCCGGGTGAGGTTGTTCCAGTTGCCCGAGACCAGCAGCAACACCGAGAATTCGCCGCCGAGCACCATCATGCGGCTGTCTGCGATATTGCAGCCGCTCTCCAGGATCCAGCCGGAAAGCTGGTCCACCAGGCCCGGACGGTCTTCGCCCAGCGCGGCGATCACCAACTGTTCAGTCATAGCGGCAGCCTACCACTAATCCGGTTCCACGGCACGCAGCCGCTCGGCGGCTTCTTCCGGGCTGATGGTGCTGACAAACAGGCCGGAGCCCAGTTCGAAACCGGTGGGGATACTGGTGCGGGGGCAGATCTCCAGGTGCCAGTGATAGCTGTCGTGGCAGTCGGCAAAAGCGTTGTTGTGCGGAATCGAATGCAGGAAGAAGTTGTACTGCGCGCCACCGATCACCGCGTCCAGCCGGGCCATGGAGCGCTTCAGGATATGCGCCAGGTCTTCGCGTTCGGCCTCACTGATGTCGGCAAAATCGCTGCTGTGCTGCAGCGGCAGGATATGGATTTCCCATTCATAGCGGCTGGCGAAGGGTTTGATGGCCACGAAGTGTTTGCCGCGTTCGATGACATACTGACCGACGTTGATCTTGCGCCGCACCGAGCCGGATTCGCGGTCGTAGATGGTGGCTTCGAAGGTCAGTGCCTCGTCGATCAGCGAGCAGAAGATACACTGGCGGTTTTTTTCGAAGTACTGGCGGCTGTGGACCACCTCGTTGTAGACATTCTCGGGCACCACCGGCATGGCGATGACCTGGCTGTGGGTGTGTGGAATGCTGGCGCCGGCCGCAGGGCCGAAATTCTTGAACACCAGTACATACTGGATGCGGTCGTCGGCAGCGTAGAGCGCGCGCACCCGATCGCGGTACATGCCGATCAGGCGCACCAGGTGTGCTTCCGACATGTCCTGGATGGCGATACCGTGTTGCGGGTGGTCGATGATGACTTCATGGCGACCATAGCCGTCGATCGCCTGTTGCAGCCCGAACACCAGGTTGGTGGACTGGCTGTCGTCCCCCAGCACCGGGTAGAGGTTTTCCACCACCCGTACTTCCCAGTGATCTTCGTCCGGGGAGGCGGCCACGGTGGGCGGGGTCATGTGTTCGTTGCCCGTGCAGAACGGGCAGCGGTCGACGTGTTTGCGGGTATCGCGCGGCGCCGGCGCCTCGTCCTTGCGAGGGCGCATGCCGCGTGCGGTGGACACCAGCACGGATTCGCTGGGCACGATCGGGTTGATGCGGATTTCACGGATGCTGTCGGGTTGATCGGTCATGACGGGCCTGTATTTCCGTTAAAACAGGAGAGGATTATCGCCATTGGCCGGCCAAAGAACACAAGGGGCTCTTGAAGCAAGCATTAATTGGACTAATCAGGCGCCTGGAACGCGTATTCCCGGGGGCTGGCTTGTCACCGGCGGGCCGGAAACGTACCATGCGCCTTATTTTTCGTAGCGGAGAGCTCCATGTTTCACGGCAGTATGGTAGCGCTGGTCACGCCGATGCGTGAGGACGGTGCCGTGGACCAGGACAGCCTGGAGGCGCTCATCGAGTTCCACGTCGCGGCCGGCACCGATGCCATTGTCGCGGTGGGCACCACCGGCGAATCCGCGACCCTCAACGAAAAAGAGCACTGTGAGTTGCTGCGCCGCATTGTCGGGCTGGTGGCCGGACGGATGCCTGTCATAGCCGGGACCGGCGCCAATTCCACGCAGGAAGCCATCGATCTGACCCGCTGTGGTCTGCAGGCCGGCGCCGACGCCTGCCTGCTGGTCACCCCGTACTACAACAAGCCGACCCAGGAGGGGTTGTACCGGCATTACCGGGCGATTGCCGAAGCCGTGCCAATCCCGCAGATTCTCTACAACGTGCCGGGCCGGACGGTCTGCGACCTGCTGCCGGAAACTGTGCAGCGGCTGGCGTCGGTTTCCAATATTATCGGTATCAAGGAAGCCACCGGGGACCTGGAGCGCGGCCGGCAGATTCTCGACTGCTGTGGTGACCGGCTGGACCTGTACAGTGGCGATGATGCCACGGCCATGGAGCTGATTCTGCTGGGCGCCAAAGGCGATATTTCGGTCACGGCCAACGTGGCGCCGAAGGCCATGCACGAGATGTGTGCAGCTGCGCTGGCAGGGGATCGTGCGCGCGCGGAACAGATCGACGCCCCCCTGCGCGCCCTGCACCGGGACCTGTTTATCGAATCCAGCCCCATCCCGGTGAAATGGGCCCTGCACGAAATGGGACTGATCCCGCCCGGTCTGCGCCTGCCCCTGACCCCGCTGGACGAGTCGTGCCACGCGCCGGTGCGGGATGCGCTGCGCCAGGCAGGCGTACTGGAAACGGCGAGTGCCTGATTTGAACGTCACTGAATTATCGTCCCGGAACCGGGGTCTGGCAGCGCTCCGGCTGCTGGCGTTGCTGGCGTTGCTGGCGGCGCTGCAGCTGATCACGGCCTGCAGTTTTATCGACCGGGTATTCCCGGATCGCAGCAAGGACTACCAGAAAGCCGAACCGACCCGGCCGCTGGAGGTGCCCCCCGACCTGACCACGACGCCGGTAGCGGATGCGTTGATTGTGCCCACCGAATCGACCACGCTGTCCGGCTATACCAGCGCCCGCGAGACCCTGAAAGGGGGCGGTGGTACCAGCCCGGTATTGCCCGACCAGGACTCCCTGCGCTTTGAGCGGCACGGCGACCGGGCCTGGCTGGTCGTGCAGGGGGACCCTTCCTCGGTGTGGCCCGAAGCACGTGAGTTCTGGCTGGAAAACGGGTTTTTTATCATGAAGGAGGACCCGACCGTCGGCGTGCTGGAAACCGACTGGGCGGAGAACACCGAGGCCATTCCGGAAGGGCCGATCCGCTCGGTCATCAGCCGGGTGATCCCCAACGCCTATTCATCAGCTTACCGAGATCGGTACCGCATGCGGCTGGAACGTGGCGAGGAACCGGGTACCACCGAACTGTTTATCAGTCATCAGGGCCTTCAGGAAGTGGTTACGCAGGAAGGCGACGGGGTAAACATCACCTGGGCCCCGCGTCCCGGCGACCCGGGCCTGGAGTCGGTCATGCTGAAGCGCATGATGATCTTTCTCGGCGTCCAGCCCGAGCAGGCCGAACAGCTGGTCAAGGAGGAAAACCCCCGGGAGGACCGTGCCGAACTGCTGCAACAGGGTCCGGAGCAGACTGTACTGGTAATACACGATGAGTATTCCAGGGCCTGGCGCGATGTGGGTATTGTGCTGGACCGGGTCGATTTCGCCGTCGAGGATCGCGACCGTCTGCAGGGGATCTACTATGTGCGCTATAACGATCCGCTGAAAGGACAGCAGGACAAGGGGCTGCTGTCCAAACTGGCGTTCTGGTCCAGTGACGACGACCGCAAGGTCGAGCACTTCCAGATCAAGCTGACGGATGATGGCGAGGATACCCGTGTAGTGGTGCTGAACAGCGAAGGTGAGCACGAGACCTCGGTAACGGCCGTGCGTATTCTCAAGTTGCTGTACAACGAACTGAAATAGTGCGTTTCGCGTCCCTGGGCAGCGGCAGCAAGGGTAACGCCACGCTGGTGGAAGCCGGAGATACCCGCGTACTGGTCGATTGCGGCTTCTCCTGCATCGAGACCGAAAGACGCCTGGCCAGGCTGGCGCTGGAACCGGGTGACCTGAGCGCCATCCTGGTGACCCACGAACACAGTGATCATATTTCCGGCGTGGCCAGGCTGTCGCGCCGTTACCACCTGCCGGTGTGGATGACCGCAGGCACCGAGGCCGTGCACAAGGGCGGCGAGGTCCACACCTGGCACTGTTTTACCGGTCACCGGGGTTTTGCTATCGGTGATTTGCAGGTTGAGCCTTTCCCGGTGCCGCACGACGCGCGCGAACCCTGTCAGTTTGTCTTTTCAGACGGCCGCAGTCGCCTGGGTCTGCTTACCGATGTCGGCAGCATCACCGCGCACATTGTCCAGGCGCTGCTGGGCCTGGACGCCATTATCCTGGAGTGCAACCACGACCCCGATATGCTGGCCAACGGACCTTATCCGCCGTCGCTCAGGCAGCGCGTGGGCGGCCCGTTCGGGCACCTCAGTAACCAGCAGGCGGCTGACCTGCTGGCCCGCATCGACACCGACCGCCTGCAACACCTGGTCGTTGCCCACCTGAGTGAGAAAAACAATCGCCCGGAACTGGCGTGCACCCTACTGTCGGACGTGCTGGGTTGTGAGGCCGGGGAGATCCTGGTTGCCAACCAACCGGATGGCATGTCCTGGCTGCGTCTCGACCAGGCCTGATTCCTGGTTCTGCCGTGGCCCGCTGTATTCCGCGCTGCCCGCTGCTGCGAGCCCGTACCTGTTCCCGGGCCTGATTGGCTGTACCCGCTGTAAACCATCCAGTATCATCGCGGGCTTTCTTTGACAGAGAAAGTCCATGCTGCAATTGCCCGGCGCACCCGCCTTTTCCGCCTTCCGGTTGCAAAAACTCTGTGAGCAGGTTCGGCGCCAGGCGCCGACCGTGAGTGACCTGCGCGCACATTTCGTGCATTTTGTCGATCTCGAACAGGCGCTTGGCAACGAGGCGCAGCGGGTGCTGGAGCAATTGCTGGGTAGCCAGGCAGGCGAATCCCGGCCGGCTGACGGGCAGGTTTCACTGTGGGTCGTTCCCCGCATCGGCACCATCTCTCCCTGGTCGAGCAAGGCCACCGATATCGCACACAATTGCGGCCTGCAGCAGGTGCGGCGCATCGAACGTGGTATCCGTTACGACCTGGTGCTGACACAGGGTAACGGGCTGGATGCAGCGGCGCGCGATGCCGTACTACCGTTGTTGCACGATCGTATGACCGAGTCGGTGCTGAGCGACACCGGGGATGCGCAGCTGATTTTCCGCCAGGCCGAGCCTGCGCCACTGGCCAGTGTGGATATCCTGGGTGGCGGCCGGGCGGCGCTGGAGCGGGCCAACGCGGAGCTGGGCCTGGCGTTGTCGGATGACGAGATCGACTACCTGCTGGAGAGCTTCAGGACGCTGGGGCGCAACCCCAACGACATCGAACTGATGATGTTCGCGCAGGCCAATTCCGAGCATTGTCGTCACAAGATTTTCAACGCCGGCTGGATCATCGACGGTACGCCGCAGGACGATACGCTGTTCAACATGATCCGCGCCAGTCACGCGGCCAGTCCCGGGGGCGTCCTCTCCGCTTACCACGACAACGCGGCGGTGATCGAGGGGCACCGGGCCAGACGCTTTTTGCCC
>DRQL01000162.1 GCA_011371465.1 Gammaproteobacteria bacterium
GCCGGTGGTGCGGCCCAGCAGTGCCGCCAGTTGTGTTTGTGAGAGCAACAGACCGTAACGTTCGGTGAGCTGGTTCTCCAGTGTTGCCATGCTGAGGCTTGCAGTATCTTGCATAGTCAGTGATCTCCTTGTACATGATTCGGAGACACGAGATTGCACAATCCGTTACGTGATTTCCAGAACTAAACTCTTAGCAACGTGCTATGAAATCCCTTAAATAGCAGTGTAAGCGCGAAGTTATGTTCCAGAATTAATTTGCCGTGAACTGTCTGCGGTTTGCGTTACTCGTGATCTCCATTGATTAAATATGGAGACACAAGCTTGCCAATGGAGGGCTATGTTAACCAGCTCGAAAGCGCACCTTTACAGGCGTGCTTTCGAGCTTGATTATGGACAGGGGCTATGGTGGATGGATTTAGCCCATCAACTGATCGAGTCGCGCCACCAGATCTTCCGCACGCAGATGTGTGTAACGCTTCAACATCTGCATGGACTTGTGGCCGGAGATGGACGCGACTTCCTGATCACCGAGACCCGCTTCGACCAGGCGTGAGACCGCCTCGTGGCGCAGATCATGGAAGCGCAGGTTGGTGATCCTTGTTTTCTTTATGATCTTTTTCCAGGCCATGCGGAATTCATACGGCCTGCGTTTGTCGTCGTGGCCAGGTTCACCGTAGAAAACAAGGTCGGTGTCGAAAGGGCGTGCGGGATTGCGGAGTGCCTTGCGTAAAACCTTTTTTGCTTCACGGGTGAGTGGGACGGTGCGGGCGCTGCCATTCTTGGTATCGGTCAGCCGAACCACGCGGCGCACCAGATCGACCTGGCCGCGGCGCAAGCTGATGATTTCACCGGCACGCATCCCGGTAAAGAGAGCCGTGCGCACAATCCAGCCCAGCATCGGGTTGGAGTGTTTGTCGCAGGCTTCGAGCAAGGTTTTTTCCTCATCGGCACTCAGGCGCCGGTTGCGGCCCTGCCCGGGTGGCGGTTTGCGGATATTCATGACCGGGTTGTAGATCAGCCCCAACCGCCATTCCTTGATGGCAATGGTGAACAGGTGCGAGAGCAGGGAGAGTTCCAGCCGCACGGTATTTGCCGACTTGCCGGCGGCCAGCCGGTCATCGCGATATTTTGCGATCAGACCCGGATTGAGTGCGGCCAGACTGTAGTCGCCGAGCTCGGCCTTCAATGCTTTGGCCTTGTGCTTCTCGGCCGCATGCGTACTTGGCTTCTTTGTGGAAGATACTTCCAGCAGGTAGCGGTCAAGCGCTTTCTTGAGCAGCAACTGGATGGCTTCAGTACGGTCGATGTAAACGCCACGCACCATTTCATCTTCCGTGCTGCGCGCCCAGTCTTCGGCATCGCGTTTAGTGCGAAAGGTTTTGATCGTGGTCGGCCAGCCGCGTTTGCGGACGACTGCTTTCCACGTTTTTGAAGGTGTCTTTGTAATCGTTGCCACAGTGTCTTCCGGTACCCGTTCCAGCTTGCAGGTGTACCGAAAGTGTACCGAAGCACGCCACCATTACAACAAGAGGAAGCGTAAGGTACTGTTTGGATTGGTGGGCCCGCCAGGACTCGAACCTGGGACCAAGGGATTATGAGTCCCCTGCTCTAACCAACTGAGCTACAGGCCCGTAATGATGCGGAAGTGTACCGTGCAAGCGGGAGTGCGTCACCTGCCGGTGACGCACTTGATCAGTTTCAGATCTACTCGATTTCCAGGAAGCTGCGCAGCTGCTCGGAACGGCTCGGGTGGCGCAGTTTGCGCAGTGCCTTGGCTTCGATCTGGCGGATGCGCTCGCGGGTGACGTCGAACTGCTTGCCGACTTCTTCCAGCGTGTGATCGGTGTTCATGTCGATACCGAAGCGCATGCGCAGTACTTTGGCTTCACGCGGGGTTAGGCCGGACAGCACTCCCTGGGTGGCTTCTTTCAGGCCGGCGCCGGAGGCGGAATCGACCGGTGAGTCGATGTTGCTGTCCTCGATGAAGTCGCCCAGGTGTGAGTCCTCGTCGTCGCCAATCGGGGTTTCCATGGAGATGGGTTCCTTGGCGATCTTGAGCACCTTGCGTACCTTGTCTTCCGGCATGTCCATGCGTTCGGCCAGTTCTTCGGGCGTGGGCTCGCGGCCCATTTCCTGCAGCATCTGGCGGCTGATGCGGTTCAGCTTGTTGATGGTCTCGATCATGTGCACCGGGATACGGATGGTGCGTGCCTGGTCGGCGATGGAGCGCGTGATGGCCTGGCGAATCCACCAGGTGGCGTAGGTCGAGAACTTGTAGCCGCGGCGGTATTCGAACTTGTCGACGGCCTTCATCAGGCCGATGTTGCCTTCCTGGATCAGGTCGAGGAACTGCAGGCCGCGGTTGGTGTATTTTTTGGCGATGGAGATCACCAGGCGCAGGTTGGCTTCCACCATTTCCTTCTTGGCGCGCCGGGCCTTGGCCTCGCCGATCGACATGCGGCGGTTGATGTCCTTGATGTCGTTGATCATCAGGCTGGTGGTGTTCTGGATGTTCACCAGCCGGTTCTGGGCGCGCAGGATCTCTTCCTTGTGCTGTTCCAGCACCGGGGAATACTTGTGTCCGCCGGCAATCTGCTGGTCCAGCCACTTCAGGTCGGTTTCATTATCCGGGAAGGAGGTAATGAAGTCCTTGCGCGGCATGTGCGCCTTGTGCACGCAGATGTCCATGATGACGCGTTCGTGTGAGCGGATCTGCGCCACGCTCTTGCGCAGGTTGGCAGTCAACACTTCCACCATGCGCGGCGCCAGTTTCAGGCAGGCGAGGTGCGCCACGATCTGGGCGCGCAGCTTTTCGATCTTTGCCTTGTTCCGCGTCTTGCCGTTGAGCGCGGTCAGCCATTTGTCGTAGGTTTTTTGCAGGTCTTCGAAGAAGATGCGGGTTTCTTCCGGGTCGGGACCGGTATCCGGTACGGCGGTTTCCGTATCGTCGTCATTGTCGTCAGAGGAAGCGGTACGCGCAGCACCGGGCGCCGGGATAGGTTCGTCGGCGGCATTCGGGTCGATAAAGGCGGTAAACAGGTCGGACAGGCGGGCATCGCCGGCCTCGACCTTCTTATATTCGGCGAGCAGTACCCGGGAGGAGTCGGGGTAACTGGCCAGCGCGGAATACACCTGGCCCAGACCGTCCTCGATGCGTTTGGCGATCTCGATTTCGCCTTCGCGCGTCAGCAGTTCCACCGTGCCCATTTCTCGCATATACATGCGGACCGGGTCGGTGGTGCGACCGAACTCGCTGTCGACGGTGGCCAGCGCAGCGGCAGCCTCTTCCGCAGCGACTTCATCGGTGCTGGAGGCGGCACTGGTGAGGATCAGGGTATCCGCATCCGGTGCGGTTTCGTGCACCTGGATACCCATGTCATTGATCATGCCGATAATATCTTCGATCTGTTCCGGATCGACGATGTCGTCAGGCAGGTGATCGTTGACTTCGGCGTAGGTCAGGAAGCCCTGTTCCTTGCCTTTTGCGATCAACAGCTTGAGTTGCGATTGTTGGTCCTGGTTCATCACCCGATGGTGTCCCCGTTACGTAAGTGTCCGGTAAAAAGTCAAACGACCATTGTAGCCTACGCAGGCTATATTAGCCAGTTCTGTTGCTGGTCATCTGCATCACTGCGAGATGGGCTGATGTTCTACAAGTAGCTGTTTCAGCTCCTGTTTCTCTGCATCCGTCAATCCCTGGCCCTGTTCCTGCAAAAGCAGTTGCTCGGTGCGCTGACGGGTCCGTTGTTCAAGCAGACGCTGTATCGCGCCCATAAATTCCGCGGTATACCCGTCTGCAGGCACTTCCAGCGGCTGCGTGGCGAGCCTGGCCAGCTGGGATTCCTCCGGTTTGCCGCGCCAGTGCTCCAGGATGCCACCCAGTGAGAGATGCGGGCGCTGCCGTACTAATTCAAGCAGTTCCGTGAGCAAGCTGACCCCGGCCACTTCCAGGTCCTCGAATCCCGATGGACACTGAATCCCCGTGCCGAGTTCCGGTTGTTCCAGCAGCAGGCGGATGGCGACGCGTACCGGGCTGGGGCCGGCACCCCGTGCGCGTTGGTGCGGTGTTTGCCGCGGTGTCGGCGCCGGATCGCCGAACACGCGCTCAGACAGTCGTTTCCGGTCGAGGCCGCTCTGTTGCGACAGCTGGTCCAGCATCAGGTCGCGGAACACCGAATCCGGCAATTTCTGCAGCAGCGGCCGGGCCAGTTCCACCAGGTGCGCGCGTCCATCGACACTACGGGTATCGACCTGCCGACCGAGCGATTCAAAGAAAAACTGCGAAAGTGGGACTGCATCGACAGTTTTTTCCAGGAAAGCTTCCCGGCCGATACGCCGTACCAGGCTGTCGGGGTCTTCGCCTTCGGGTAAAAACAGGAAGCGGGCCTCCCGGCCTTCGCGCAATACCGGCAGGGCATTTTCCAGTGCCCGCCAGGCGGCGCGGCGCCCGGCGTTGTCCCCGTCAAAACAGAACACCACTTCGTGTACGGTGCGGAACAGCCGTTCCAGGTGCTCGGGCGTGGTTGCCGTACCCAGCGTGGCGACGGCATTACTCAAACCGAACTGCGCCAGTGCCACCACGTCCATATAGCCTTCGACCACCAGCAGGCGTTCCAGTTTCTGGCTGGCCTTGCGGGCCTCGAACAGGCCGTACAATTCCTGGCCCTTGTGGAACACCGGGCTCTCGGGGCTGTTCATGTATTTGGGTTTCTCGTCACCCAGCACGCGCCCGCCAAAGCCGATGGTACGCCCGCGGCGGTCGCGGATCGGAAACATAATGCGGTCCCGGAAGCGGTCGTACAGGCGGCCGTCGTCCTTGCGCACCAGCAGCCCCAGCTCGACGGCCGCATTCTGCGTGTCGGTATCGGAACCCAGGTGTTTCAGGAGGGTATCCCAGCCTGGCGGTGCATAGCCAAGCCCGTAGGTGGCTGCAATTTCGCCGCTCAGGCCGCGCTGTTTGAGGTAGTCCACGGCCCTGGCGGACTGCGGGTGTTCGCGCAGCTGGCTGCGGTAAAAGCGCTCCGCGCGTTGCAACAGGCCATAGTGGTCTTCCCGTCGCGGGTCCGGCTGAAAGTCACTGCCCGCTTCGCGTGGCACTTCCACGCCTGCCGCGTGCGCCAGTTCCTCGATGGCTTCGGGAAACGAGAGATTTTCATAGTCCATCAGGAAGCCGACGGCGCTGCCGTGGGCGCCGCAGCCGAAACAGTGGTAGAACTGCTTGTTGGGACTGACGGTAAAGGACGGGGTTTTCTCGTTGTGGAACGGGCAGCAGGCCTGGTATTCGCGACCGGCCTTTTTCAGGTCCAGGCGGGATTCAATGACCTGCACGATATCGACGCGGTTGAGCAGGTCATCGATAAAGCTTTGCGGGATGCGGCCGGCCATGAGGCTAATGGTAAGTGAAGCGCCGTGGTTCCGCACCACCGGCCGTGGCCGCGCGGAGGCGGGTATCAGCCGGCGAGACGGGCCTTGATCCTGGCGCTGACTGCGCCCATATCGGCGCGGCCCTGCAACTGGTTTTTCAGCTGGCCCATGACTTTGCCCATATCTTTCATGCTGCTGGCGCCGGTGGCCTGCACGGCGGCCTCGATCAATGCATCGATCTCGGCGTCGTCCAGCGGTTCAGGCAGGTAGGACTTGAGAATATCGAGCTCGAAGCGTTCCTGTGCGGCGAGGTCATCGCGTCCGGCCTGTTCATACTGGTCGAGCGAGTCGCGGCGCTGTTTCGACATCTTGTCCAGCACCGAGGTGACCTGCGCATCGTCGAGTTCGATGCGCTCGTCCACTTCGCGCTGCTTGACCGCGGCCAGGATCAGGCGAATAACGCCCAGCCGCGGCTTGTCGCCGCCGCGCATGGCGTCTTTCATATCCTGCTGGAGCCTGTCCTTCAGGGACACGATACGGGTAACCGGAAAGGTGGAGACTTAGTACAGGCGGGTACGGCGTGCGTTTTCGCGAGAGACTTTCTTGGCGTGGCGCTTTACGGCGGCAGCCTGCTTGCGTTTGCGTTCCTGGGTGGGTTTTTCGTAAAACTCACGGCGGCGGACCTCGGACAGGATGCCTGCCTTTTCGCAAGAGCGCTTGAAGCGTCGCAGGGCGACCTCGAAAGGCTCGTTTTCACGTACTTTTACTTGTGGCAAAGCCGTTTCCTCATGAATCGGAAAATTAAGGGCGCGTAGTGTACCAATGCGGCCCGCAAAGGTAAATCACTGATTCCGGTGGATAGAGGACTGGCCTGAAGTCCTTTTGGTCCCCCGGAACCCCGTTCGTCCTGCGACACCGGCAGGGGCGGGACGTTTTGGTCCGGGTCAGCACACCGGACCACGACCTCCCGCAACGGAACCGGTACCATAACGGCATGCTAGTACTGGGAATTGAGTCTTCCTGCGACGAAACCGGTGTCGCCCTGTTCGATACCGGGGCGGGTCTGCTGGGTCACACGCTGCACAGCCAGGTCGACCTGCACGCGCAGTACGGTGGCGTAGTGCCGGAGCTGGCCTCGCGTGATCACGTGCGCAAGGCTTTGCCTTTGCTGCGCTCGCTTCTGGCCGAGACCGGGGTAAAAGCCAGTGATATCAACGGGGTAGCCTATACGGCCGGGCCGGGCCTGATCGGCGCCCTGATGGTGGGGGCCGCGATCGGTCGCAGCCTGGCCTGGAGCTGGGGGGTGCCCGCGGTGGGGGTACACCACATGGAGGGTCACCTGCTGGCCCCCATGCTGGAAACACCCGCACCGGAGTTCCCTTTTGTGGCCCTGCTGGTCTCGGGCGGGCATACCCTGCTGGTGCGGGTGGACGGCATCGGCGCCTACCGCATCCTGGGCGACACGCTCGATGATGCCGCCGGCGAGGCCTTCGACAAAACCGCCAAGTTACTGGGGCTGGATTACCCGGGCGGCCCATTGCTGGCGGAACTGGCCCAACAGGGCGATCCCGACCGGTTTCATTTTCCGCGTCCGATGACCGACCGACCGGGGCTGGATTTCAGTTTCAGTGGTCTGAAAACCTTTGCGCTGACCACTTTCCAGAAGCACGGGAGTGACCCGCAGGCCCGTGCCGATATCGCCCGCGCCTTCCAGGACGCGGTGGTCGATACCCTGGTCATCAAGTGCCGCCGCGCCTTGCGCCAGTCCGGTATCGGCCGGCTGGTGGTGGCGGGCGGCGTGGGCGCAAACCGGGCACTGCGCCAGGGGCTGGATGCGCTGGCTGACGAACTGGGCGGAGAAGTGTTCTACCCGCGCCTGGAGTTCTGCACCGATAACGGTGCGATGATCGCCTATGCCGGGGCCTGGCGCCTGCAGGCCGGTCAGCAACAGGGGCTGGCAATCGAGGTGCGGCCACGCTGGTCGCTGGAAGAGCTGGATGCGGTCAGCGCCTAGTCCCAATGGAGACGGTCGTGTGTGTGGGATGGCGTGCTGGCGGATTCACTTAATCGTAATCTGAGAATGCAGTGTCGGGTTACGGCACTGCGTGCCTAACCCGACCTACGGTTCTACGGCGGAGTGTAGATTCGCTATATCGTTATCGTAGGTTGGATTAGCGCAGCGTAATCCAACATTCACACACCAAACCCACGCCGAACTGCACCGCAAACCGGAGCTACCGCAGCGTAATCCAACACCCGCCTCCAACGTGCTTACCCACCGCCAATCTTCCCTTCACTGCCGGCCAGCAGCCCCTTGATATTCGAACGGTGCCGCCAGAACAGCAGCGTGCCCATGAACAGCATGGCCACGATCAGTGATTGCTCGGGGATCAGCCACCAGATGTACAGCGGCGTGACCAGGATAGCGAGCAATGCGGCCAGTGAAGAGATCTTGAACACCTTCGCGATCACCAGCCAGGTGGCGATGGTCAGCAGGCCGACCGGCCAGTGCAGGCCCAGCAGTACACCCAGTGCCGTTGCCACGCCCTTGCCGCCCCGGAAACCGAAGAATACGGGGTACAGGTGGCCGAGGAAGGCGGCGACGGCGACGGCGGCCTGGATGCTAAGGTCGGCACCCAGTCCTTTCGCCGCCAGCACCGGCAGCAATCCCTTCAGCATATCGCCGATCAGGGTGATGGCGGCTGCTTTTTTACCGCCGATGCGCAACACGTTGGTCGCACCCGGGTTGCCCGAGCCCTGGCCGCGCGGGTCGGGCAGTCCCAGCAGGCGGCAGGTAATGATCGCGGACGACAGCGAACCCAGCAGGTAGCCGGCCAGGATCAGGAGCAGGTTCATGGTCATGCGGGCTATTGGAAAGCTTTACTCCCGCCCGGTCAAGCGCATCCCGCTCACCGGTATTGCTGGAGGGTGCCCGCCAATCTGATATAGTTGTGCGATGGTTTAGCGCGTTGAATGGCAGGGCATGGATATAATTTTTATACGGGATCTCCGGATCGATACGGTGATCGGTATCTACGACTGGGAACGTTCCATCCGGCAGACCCTGCATATCGACCTGGAAATGGCCACCGATATTGCCAAAGCGGCTGCCAGCGACCGGATCGAGGACGCGTTGAACTACAAGGCCGTCGCCAAGCGGGTGATCAGCTTTGTCGAGGAAAGTCGCTTCCAGCTGGTGGAAACGCTGGCGGAACGCATCGTGGAACTGGTGCGCGAGGAATTTTCCGTGTCCTGGGTGCGTCTGGTGTTGAACAAGGGGGGAGCCGTGCGCGGCGCCCGGGGAGTGGGCGTCATCATCGAAAGAGGCGCAACAGGGAGTTAAGTGCATGGTGAAGGTGTTTGTCAGCGTCGGCAGCAATATCGATCGTGAAAAAAATGTGGCCAGTGCCCTGGAAGAGCTGGCCGCGGAATATGGTGATCTGCAGCGATCGCGCACCTTCGAGACCGAGGCAGTCGGTTTCGAGGGAGATGCTTTTTATAACCTGGTGGTCGCGTTTGAAACCGGCCAGACCCCGCAGCAGGTGCAGGAAGTACTGAGCCGGATCGAAGACCGGCATGGTCGCGACCGCAGTGTCGGCAAGTTCAGCAGCCGCACCCTGGATCTCGACCTGTTGCTCTATGGTGACCTGGTGCTGGATGAACCCAACCTGAAACTGCCGCGGCCGGAGATCCTGGAATATGCCTTTGTGTTGCAGCCGCTGGCGGAAATCGCGGCGGACATGAAACACCCGGTAACCGGGTTCAGTTTTTCCATGCTGTGGGATGCTTTCGACCCGACCGCCCAGCCGATGTGGCCGCTGGAAAAATAGTTTTCCGTATGAATGCGAGCGCCGGTCACCCGCTACGTCGTTTACAGACCGTCGGCAGCAGGGATGCTGCCGTCGAGCGTACAGGGATGTATGCACAGCGAGTCTGTAAACGACGTAGCGGGTGACCGGCGCGTTGTCAGAGCATGCCAGCATCCTTTCCTCCTGACGCTGAAGCCGGCACGGTCAGCGCTGAGCTGTTGCAGATCATCCGTGCGCGTATCCAGCGCAGCGATGGCTGCCTGCCTTTTGACGCCTACATGGAAGCCGCCCTGTATGAACCCGGCCTCGGTTATTACAGCAATGGCCTGGTGCCGTTTGGCGAGCAGGGCGATTTCATTACCGCACCCGAATCCGGCAGCCTGTTTGCCCGTTGCCTGGCGAACTGTATTGCCTCGGTGCTGGAGCAGGTCGGGCAGGGTGTGGTGCTGGAGCTGGGGGCCGGCAGCGGGGTACTCGCGGCAGACCTGCTGAGCGCGCTGCAGGTGCTGGATGCCCTGCCGGAACACTACTGTATTCTCGAACGCAGCCCGGCCATGCGCGCCCTGCAGCGGGAAACCCTGCACGACCGGGTGCCTGCATTCATCGACCGGGTCAGCTGGCTGGACAGCTTGCCGGAGTCGCCGCTAAGCGGCGTAGTCTTCGGCAACGAAGTGGCGGATGCGTTGCCGGTCCGGCGATTCCGCTGGAATCCCGATGGTGTCCGGGAGCTGGGCGTGGCCCTGGGCAGCGATGGCCTGTGTGAATGCGAGCGTCCTGCCGACGTGGAATTCGAGGCGCAGGTCCACCGCATGGCCGGGACATACCAGTGGCAGGGGGACTACCGGTCCGAGTACTGTGCAGCACTGCCTGCCTGGATCCGCAGCCTGGCAGACAGTCTCGAGCATGGTCTGTTGCTGATGACGGATTACGGGTACGGCCGCGCGGAGTACTACCACCCGCAGCGCTCCATGGGGACGCTGATCTGTCACTACCGGCACACGGCCAGCGCTGATCCCTTGCGTTCCCCGGGGCTGCAGGACATTACAGCGTTTGTCGATTTTACCGCTATGGCTGAAGCAGCGGACGACGCGGGCATGCAGCTGGAAGGCTACACCAGCCAGGCGCAGTTCCTGATCGCCTGTGGCATCGACCGGCTGATGGAGGCGGCCGGTGCCGATGGTGATACAGTGCGCTTCCTGCAGTTGAGTAACGAGGCCAAGCGCCTGATGCTGCCCGGAGAAATGGGCGATCGCTTCAAGGCAATGGGATTTTCGCGCGGGCTTGGGCAGGCCGTCACCGGGTTTACCGGGCAGGACCTGCGCAGTCGTTTATAAAAGGTTGATATGGAAACTTCACACGCATTGATCCTGGCCCTGCTACAGGGCCTCACTGAATTTCTGCCGATCTCGAGTTCCGCGCACCTGATCCTGGTGCCTATGCTGTCCGACTGGCCGGACCAGGGCCTGGCCTTTGACGTGGCGGTGCATTTCGGCACCCTGACCGCCGTGGTGCTGTATTTCCGCGTCGAGCTGGCGGGCATGCTGTCGTCCTGGTTCCGCTCACTGGGTACGCGTTACCCGGACGAAGAAGCCAGGCTGGCCTGGGCCGTGTTGCTGGGGACCATCCCGCTGGGTTTGTTCGGTTTGCTGTTTCACGATTATGTCGAAACGGTGCTGCGTTCCCCGCTGGTGATTGCCACCACCACCATCCTGTTTGGTGCCCTGCTCTGGTATGCCGACGTCAAGGGGCCGCAAACGCGTTGTGAATATCGTCTAACCGCCGGACGAATCGCGATCATTGCCTTTGCGCAGGCGCTGGCGCTGATTCCCGGTACTTCGCGTTCCGGTGCCACCATTACCGCCGGCCTGCTGGTCGGCCTGGATCGCAAGGCGGCTGCGCGATTTTCCTTTTTGCTGTCGATTCCCGCGATCCTGATGGCGGCAGGCTATGAAACCCGCAAATTGCTGGTGGCCGGCAATGCGGTGGAGTGGACGCCGATGCTGATCGGCGTGATCGTGTCCGCGGTCAGCGCCTATACCTGTATTCACTATTTCATGAAGCTGCTGGACCGCGTGGGCATGCTGCCCTTTGTGATCTACCGTTTCGTGCTGGGTGTGGTGCTGTTCGCGTTATTCCTGTGACGACTCTTCGTGCTCACGGTCGCGCTTGCGCTGTGCTTCCTGTTGCCGGTCTTTGCGGTCCATGCAGCGCGATGCCCGTCGGAGCATGGCGGAGTATGACGCGTAGTCCGTTTCTTCGTGGAAACGCTCGGCAGGACGGGATTTGCCTGAACCTCTGGGTGTGCTGCACATCAGCGGTCTCCGGTTGTGGCAGGGATACCCCTGTTAGCGGCCAGGCGGCAATTCTATTGAGTCGCTTAACTTTCCAAATATGATCCTTGGCGGCGACAGTTTAGGTTTCTGATTCAATGAGTTGCAGTCTTCTGGCGTGTATTGCCGCGCCGATCGCCGGTCCGCTGAGGTCCTGGTCCCCGAGCGCGGCAGCGTTGATACGGCCGGCTTTTTCCGCCACCGCCGAAAGGTGGTCAGCCGTGGCCTGGTCCAGCACCCCGCTGGCGATATACACGGACAGTAATGGCTGCCAGCGCGCGTTGTTTTTGAATGCGCCCCCGGATTCCATCAGTTCGAGCCGGTCTGCCGGGGTTTTGCCGAGTGCGTACGGTGCCAGCCGGATGGCCGCCAGGGCAAGCTGTGTGCAGGCGTTGGGGGCATGCAGGCGCCGGCAGGCTTCCTGTGCCTGCGCGATGCGTTGTGGCAGCGGTTGATCGCTGGCCAGTGCATACATCAGGACACTGAATCGTATGCAGGGATCCGTGCTGCTGGTGACACTGGTCTGCAGGGTTTGCAGTGCCTGCGGCAGTTGCTGTCCGGTGTGGGCCTGACCGACTACCCGGTATTCCTGGTCGATTTCCGGGAACAGCACCGCCAGTGCACCGCAACCGCGCAGCGCGGTGAAAAAACGCTGTGGCGCATCCGTGGCCAGCGCTTTTTCCAGTTCCGCCCAGACACGTTCAGCGACCAGGTGATTGACCTCGCCATTGTCCACCATGGTGCGCATCAGCGCATTGGTGGCGTGCGTTACCTTGAAACCGAAGCGGTCGAAGCGCGCAGCAAAGCGCGCCACGCGCAGGATACGCACCGGGTCTTCGGAAAATGCCGGGCTGACGTGGCGCAGCAGGCCGAGCTGCAGGTCTTCGCGCCCGTTAAAGGGATCGATGAGGGTGCCGTCCGGTGCTTCGGCAATGGCGTTGATGGTCAGGTCGCGGCGTTGCAGGTCCTGTTCCAGGGTCACATCCGGGCTGGCGTGAAAGGCAAACCCCTTGTAGCCGGGGCCGGTCTTGCGCTCGGTGCGTGCCAGCGCGTACTCCTCACCGGTTTCCGGGTGCAGGAAGACCGGAAAATCCTTGCCGACCTGGCGATAGCCCAGTGCCAGCATTTCCTGCGGAGTGGCGCCCACGACCACCCAGTCCCGTTCCTCCACCGGCAGGCCGAGCAGTTTATCGCGTACCGCTCCGCCAACCAGGTAGATGTCCATCAGGATCGGCGTGCCTGGGCGCGGTAGCGGAAATACTGCGCCCGCATCGACCGGTCGCCCAGGTAGGTCGGGACGATGGCCTCGACCGAGCGCGGCGTGATACCCAGCGCGGGCAAGGCCGGTTCCCTGCAGACACTGTCGCGTTGCAGCGAGTAGTAGTTATCGATGCTGAACGGCTTGCCCGGCACCAGGCCCAGCAGGCGCGCCTGCAGCCGGGCGGCAAAATCGGGCAGGCCGATCACCCAGGTATTGCGGCCGGTCAGGCGGGCGGTGTACTGCACCAGTTGCTGCAGGCTGTAGGAACGGGGTCCGCACAGTTCCAGGCGCTGGCCGGAGAGTCCCCGGTCGCCCAGCGCCCGGACAAAGGCGTCGACCACGTTGCCGACATACACCGGCGCAAACTGCGCATCGGCACAGGCCAGCGGGAACACCAGCGGTGACAGTCGCAGCAGCGAGGCAAAGCGGTTGAAGAAGCTGTCGCCCGGTCCGAACACCACCGAGGGCTGGAAGCTGGTGACCTCCAGGCCGGGCGACTGGTGCACCATATCCTCGCCCTGGCCTTTGGACTTCAGGTAGCGGCTGTGCGATTCATTCACGTTGGCGTTCAGCGCGCTCATGTGCAGCAGGCGGGTCACACCGGTTGCTCGCATGACCTTGACCAGCGTGCGCGGCAGTTCTACGTGTGCCCGCTGGAAGGTGCTGTTGCCTTCCTCGTTGAGTATACCGACCAGGTTGATGACGCAGTCCATATCCTCGATGGCAGTCTGCAGGGCGTTTTCATCGTACGGATTGCATTCCAGCAGGCGTACGCTCGAGCCGACGCGGAATTCGCGGTGCCGCTCGGGACGACGGGTCAGTACCGTGACGGAATGACCCAGGTCGGCCAGGCGGAACACCAGGTGTGAACCGATAAAGCCCGTGCCGCCAAGCACGCAGATTCGTAGCGCTTTCATGAGTATCCTCCTGGTTGTGGGCGCAGGTACCGTTGCTGTCGTCGCCGCAGAGTGGCGATTTTAATTGGCCTGACGGTGATGTCCAGGAGCCTGACGGTCAATAGCGCTGCTGTATGGCGGGCATGCGCTCCGAGAGCCGGGTCAGCGGTCGTCCCAGGCGCCATTCGAAGACCGTGGCATAGGCCAGTACCCGGCGTACATAGCTGCGGGTTTCCCGGAACGGGATGCGCTCCGCCCACAGGCTGGCGGGCACGCTGTGCTCGCCGGGCAGCCAGCGGCTGACGCGGTGCGGACCGGCATTGTAGGCCGCCGCCGCCAGTACCGGGGAACCATTGAAGCGTTGCAGCAGGCGGTTGAGATAGGCGCTGCCGAGGCGGATGTTCTGGTCGGAATGCAGCAGTGCCTGGCTGCCGCGGTAGCGTATCTTGAGTGCGCGCGCGGTGCGTTTGCCGGTAGCGGGCATCAGTTGCATCAGGCCCAGCGCCCCGACCGGCGAGCGCGCGTCCTCCATGAACGCACTTTCCTGGCGGATGACGCCATAGATCAGCGCCGGGTCCAGGTCGTACTGGCTGGCCCAGGCAAAAATGGACTCCCGGTGCGGTAGCGGAAACCGCAGGGTGAGGTCGGACCAGTAACCTGCCCTGGACGCGGTCAGTATGGCGCGGTCGTGCCAGCCCCAGCGGTGTGCCAGCAGGGCGGCCAGTTTCAACTGACTTTGCGGTAGTGAGCCGGTGGTATGGAACCACTCGCGGCGCGCTTCCATGTGTTTACCGGCCAGGTACAGTTCGCGCGCACGCACAATACCCGGGATCTGCTCGACCGTATCCAGTTGCGATGGTTTGTGTTCCAGTCGCGCGTCGTTCATCTGGTAGGGGCGCTGCAGCCGGTCGGCAGCGAGAAACCCGTAATAGCTGCGTTCACCGCTCAGGCGGGCAAATTCCGTATAGGCATCGCCGGTTTCTCCCTTCTTGTCCAGCGCATACGCTTTCCAGTAGCGCCAGTTGTCCGCCTGGCGCTCGGTGGGTGTCAGTTCATCGATCCAGTGCAGCACGGCATCCCAGTCTTCGTTGCCCAGTGCGGTGCGTACCCGCCACTGGCGGATATCGGTGTCGGCGGCATCCGCCGGTACCGCCTGCAACCATTCCGCGGCCTGCGGGTCCCTGCGCAGGGCGCCGTGCAGGGCGATCGCTTGCAGCACGGAGCCCGTCTGCCCGTGACTGAAACGGTGGGTTTTGCTGACCTGCTGCCAGTGTTTCCAGGCCTGTCCGGGTTTATGGCGGGCCAGGCGCCGCAGGGCGTGCACCAGGATTTCACGTACCAGCGGGGTGTCCTGTCCGGCCCAGTCTTTGGCCAGTGCTGCGGTGGGGCGCCGGTGGGCGTATTGCCAGCGTTTCACCCACTCACGATCTTTGGCGGACAGGCGTTTGGCCAGGTACACGGCAAGACTGGATTTCTGGTTGGCAAAAGCCAGCCGCACGCGCTCCCAGATGCGGGCGCTGGTCAGCAGTGAGCTGGCGTAGAGCTGGTCGAATGCCGGGTCGCAGGCATCCGGCCGGGAAGTGCCGACCAGCCACAGCGCCAGGGTATCCTTCAGGGCCTGTTTGCGATCGCCTTTTGCCAGCCGGGCGCGCACGTCGTAGCACTGCAGGGTAACGGACGCTGTCTGGGGACGGTAGAATTCCAGGTAGGTGTCCCAGTCCCGGCGCTTGCCCAGTTTGTGCAGCCAGCTGGCCCGCAGGCGCGTGGCAACCGGTTGCCCGTCGTAGCGGTCAAGGAAGTCCTGCACTTCTCCGGCTTTTGCCTTGCCCAGGCGTCTGCGCAGTTGCCAGTATTCCAGGTAGCCATGCAGGGGATAGTCGCCGAGCTGTTGACTGAGTTGTTCGAACGTCTTGCGGTCACCGGCCTTCAGGGCGGCTTCGGCGCGGAGAAACTGCTCGCGTTCGGCGTCGTAGGTGTTTGCCAGGCTGAGCGGCGTCAGCAACAGCATAAAGATGAGCACGGTTCCCGTTAACCACGTGTGCATGTAGGTGTGTGCGTCCTGCGGATGGCTGACCGGTTACAGCCGTAACCGCCACCATAAAAGAGTCACGCGCAAGGTACAATCCCGCGCATGGAAATTTTTTACCTGTGGAGTGCCTGGCTGTTGCTGGGCCTGTTCGCCGGCACGCTGGCGGGACTGCTGGGTGTGGGTGGCGGGCTGGTCATTGTGCCGGTGCTGGCCGCGTTGTTTACGTTGCAGGGATTTGCTGCAGAGCACCTGGTGCAGCTGGCGGTCGGTACTTCGCTGGCGACCATTCTGTTTACCTCGCTTTCGTCGCTGTATGCCCACCACCGGCGCGGCGCGGTGGTGTGGCCGGTCATGTTGCCGCTTTCGCTGGGTATTCTTCCGGGTGGCTGGCTGGGTGCGATACTGGCGTCGTGGATCGGCGGTCCGGCGCTGGCCGCTCTGTTCGGACTGTTTGAGCTGGCAGTGGCGGCGCAAATGGCGTTCGGGCGTACGCCGGCGGAACAGCGCAGGGCCCCGGGCGGCGCAAGGAATGTCCTTGCCGGGGTGGTCATTGGCGCACTGTCTGCGCTGCTCGGTATCGGCGGTGGTACGCTGACGGTGCCCTGGCTGGTGTGGCACGGCATCGATGTGCGCAAGGCCGTGGGTACTTCGGCCGCCTGTGGGTTGCCCATCGCGCTGAGCGGAACACTGGGTTTCGTGGTGGCCGGGCTGGGCCGGTCGGGACTGCCGGCCGGCAGCACCGGCTTCGTCTACTGGCCGGCTGTACTGGCCATCAGTGTGGCCAGTGTGCTGAGTGCGCCTGCGGGCGCCAGGCTGGCGCACCGCCTGGATCGCGCCAGGCTGAAACAGGCATTTGCCGTGTTCCTGGTGGTGCTGGGTTTACTCATGCTGGGAAAAAGTCTGCTACGCTGACAAGTTGACATGACACGGGTTTCGGCTGCCGCTTACCCGTTGCCGGTTCGCCCGTGTAGCCTGTCATTTGATATGTATCAATGCCGGGAGCATCGGAAAGCGAATATATTGGACCAGTCTAATATGCTGATGTATGGATAACCGATGAGCACAGCGATCAGCAGGATGCAGTTTCTGCGCGGAGATATCGGCGGGCGTGCTGTGCCTGTACGTCCGCCCTGGGCGCTGATCGAAGCGCGATTTACGCAACGCTGCAC
>DRQL01000163.1 GCA_011371465.1 Gammaproteobacteria bacterium
CGTAGGCAAACTCGCTGCCCATGAAGGGGCCGGATTTGTTGCGCGAGGAGATGCGTTTTACCCGCTTCAGTGCCGGCAGGTACAACCACTGGTCATCCGGACCGGTCTTGTGGGTAAAGGTCAGGAAGTTGGTGCCTTTGACATCCGCCGGTTTGTCGAAAATGGTCAGGCTCTTGTCGCCGTCATCTTCCTGTTCGAGGGTGCGGACACGAATATCCCGGATGCTTTCGTCCCCCTGTTTGTTGCGCAGAATCATGCGCATCGAGGCCTGTGAATCATGAAAGCCGGTATCCCGGCGATCCGCTTCAACAGCAATTTCCAGCCCGCGTTGTTCGGCCGTCTGCGCCGGCAGGCTAAGGGGAAGACTTGACAGGATCAGTAACCAGAGAATTCGCATCATGTTCCTTTTTGTCCAGGGTCATCAACAGGGTTGGTAGTAACAGAAAATCGGCCAGCAGCGCCAGCCCGATGGTGATCGCGGTCAGGAGTCCCATGCCGGAGTTCAGCTTGAAAGGGGACTGGGTGAGCACCAGGAAACCGGCAATGAGGATGGCCGAGGTAATCCACAATGCCGTGCCGACATTGTGAAAGGCATAGTGTACGGCCTGTGGAGGTGAAAGACCGGCCTCCCTGCGCGCGCGCAGGTACTTGCTGAGGAAATGCACGGTATCATCGACCACGATACCCAGCGTCATGCCGGTGACCACGGAAAGGGCCAGACCCACCTCGCCAACCAGCAGGCCCCAGAGGCCGAACGCCATGCCCGCCGGCACCAGGTTGGGAATGATGCTGATCAGACCGATACGCAGCGAGCGCAGCGCGAAGATCAGGATGAACGAGATCAGCAGCAGCGCCAGCGTAGTGCCGGTCAGCATGCTGCGGATATTGCGCGCCCCGATGTGCGAGAACATGACCGATGGACTGGCGCCGTGTACCTGCATGGATGCCGGGGCATGCTCCGCCAGCCAGCGCTGTGCCCGTTCTTCCAGCGCGATGGTCTGGTTGCTGGACAGGCTCTGCAGGGATACATCCAGCTTGGTTGCGGACTTGTCGACATTGATCTGGTTGTTCAGGTCCAGCCCGTACGGCAGCGACATCTCGTACAGCAGCAGGTACTGCGCGGCCAGGTTGCGTTCCTCCGGTATCCGGTACCAGGCAGGATCATCGCCGTGCAGGTTTTTGTTCAGCCTTTTCATGGTGTCGGACAGGGTGCTGACGTGCATGACCTCGGGCTGCTGCCGGTACCAGTTGGCGAACTCCTCCAGCTTGTTCAGGAAAGCAGGCTCGCTGATGCCGCCCGGGCTGCCGGCGCCCAGGGAATAGGAAATATTGTACAGCCCGGTCAGATTGTCCGTGGTGAAATCGGTATCGATGCGGAACGGAACCTGTTCATCGAAGTATTTCACAAACTCGTCGTTGAGTTCGTTGGCCGGCACAAAGGCCACCAGGCCGACGACCAGCAGCGACATACCCCACAGCACCGGCCTGCGATAGTTGATCACGAAATCCGCCAGTGCATCCATGCCGGCCACCGACTGGCTGCGGGCGTCTTTCACCCGCACCGGGAACAGCAGCATGAGTGCCGGCAGCAATGCAATGCAATAGACAAAGGACGCCACGACCCCGATCGCCACGATATTGCCCAGGTCGCGGAACGGTGGCGCATCACTGAAATTCATGGACATGAAACCGATCGCGGTAGTGATACTGGTCAGGAAAATCGGCTGCAGGTTGAGACGCAGGCTTTCCCGCATGGCGTCGGCCTTCGAGCCCGCCTGACGCAGCTGCTGCAGGAAGGTCACCAGCAGGTGCACGCAGTTGGCGACCGCCAGGGTCATGATCATGGTGGGCGAACTGGCCGACGGCGGCGTAAGCTGGATGCCCAGCCAGCCCGCCATGCCGATTGCAGTGACAATGGAAAGCACGATCACCAGCAGGGTGGCCAGGGTTCCCCACACCGAGCGGACCAGCAATGCCATGACCAGGATGATGATGACAAACATGATCGGCACCAGCGTCTGCATGTCCCGCATCGACATTTCCGAGAAGGCGTTGTTCAGTAACACGATGCCGGTCAGGTGAACCTCGATGTCCGGGAAGCGCTCTGTCAGCCGAGCGGCCAGTTCGCGGGAGAAGCGCACGACTTCCGGCACCTCGGCAGCCGGGTGAACACCCGGCAGCTGGATGATCACGTTGACCGCGGTGACGTGCCCTTCCGGGGAGACAATGCGGTTGACCAGCAGGGGTTCGCTGGTGGCCACCTTGCGTACGTATTCGAGCTGTTCCGGGTCCAGCCTGTCCGCCTGCATGACCAGGTCTTCGACGATCAGGTCGTCCTCTTCCGCACGGGTGTGCTGGAAGTTGGTCACTGAATCGACACGGATGGAATAGGGAATCTGCCAGGCCTGTTTGGTCAGCCATTCGACGGCTTCCAGCGTACGGGGGGTGAACACATTGCCATCCGCGGGTGCCAGCACGAACAGCACGTTGTCCGACTTGGTATAGGTATTCTGCAGGTTTTCGAAGGCGAGCAGTTGCGGGTTTTCAGCGCTGAAAAAGACACGGTAATCGTTGGAAAAACCCAGGAAACGGACACCGCTGGCCGCCAAGCCCACAAAGATCAGTACCAGTGCTACAGTCAGCCAGCGCCAGCGCACCAGCCACTCGGCCAATGATTGGGACATGCCCGTTGTCGCCTGCCCGTTCAGGACCGCAGGGATTCAATAAACCGGATCAGTCCCCGGTTACATACATGCAGGCGCTCGACACTCTGCGCATTCTTGGCAATGCCTATGCAGCCTTCCAGGGCGGCCATAATGAAGGTGGCCGTTTCGTCGCAGTCCACATCGTCGCGCAGCGTGCCCTGCAGGCGGGCGCGCTCCAGTGCTTCCTGGGTGACGTCGTGCCAGACGCGGAAGGCGTAGTCCAGTCGTTGCCGGAAACCCTCGTCCAGTGGCGACATTTCCTGCGACAGGTTATTCAACGGGCAACCGTACTCGATCATCTCCGGCGGTTTGTTGTCCGGCATCTGCTCGATGACGGTTACCAGCCCCGCCAGCGGGTCGGCGGCATTTTTCAGCGGCTGTAGCCACATCGCTTCCATGGTCGGGATGATGACCTCGTCGACTACCGCATACCCCAGTGCTTTTTTGCTGGGAAAATGATGGTACAGCGCACCCTTGGTCAGGTCGGTGGCCTTGAGCACCTCGTCCAGCCGCATCCCCTGGAAACCGTTGCGGTACATCTCCAGGAAGGCCGCTTCCAGGATACGACTGCGCGTCTGGTCGGGGTTGCGCTCAATGCGGGTAACGTTCTGTGCACTGTCCATCTTTCACCTGCCTGCCGGAAATCCCGGTCATTATTAGGGAACTTTGTGAGGAAAGCTATTGACAAACCATCCAGTTGGTTTGTATGGTACAGACTAGATGGTATGCTCTCAAGCTAAGCAAGGATATTTCAAGTATTTTCAGGGAGTTGTATTTTGAATAACGGCGAATTACTCAACCTTAGTGTTGGTGACAGCATCCCGGGCAGTCGCTTCGGCGCCAGATCCTGGTCGGGCGAGGTGGTAATCCAGGGCAAGCCGGTATCCATCGATGTTACCCGCCAGGCTGTGAAAGCCCTCGCCGGCCAGCAATTCCCGGTGCTGGCCGAACTGGAACTCTATTTCAGCTGCCTGGTACGTAAACAGGTGCGTTTCCGCACGCTGGCGGGGTTCAACGAGGTTTCGACCGGGTATGCACGCGTGCTGCCCGGCCTGTTTGCCAGTTTCCGGGCTGTCTGCACCCAGCACTGCAGGATTGCTGACGTGGGCAACAAGCCGCCCGTGGAAACCCTGCCGGTAAAACGCTCGAGCCTGTTTGTCCCCGACTGGTTAAAACTCGATTTTCGCGCCGGGCAATGGCTCGGTGCCTACGGATTTAAACGGACCCTCTAACCCACCCACTCCAGAAGGAGGTACGTTATGAACGCCCAAGTCAAAAACGCTGATATGGATCAGTGGCTGAACACCAAACTCGATGAACTGTTACCGGGAAAATTGCAGCAGATCGAAGACAGCAAGACGCCCTCCATGGCCATTATTGCCACCAAGGGTACCCTCGACTGGGCCTACCCGCCCTTTATCCTGGCCTCCACCGCGTCTGCACTCGGCTGGGATACCTCGATCTTCTTTACCTTCTACGGCCTGCTGCTGCTGAAAAAGGAACTGGGCAGTGAAGTCAGCCCGCTGGGCAATCCTGCCATGCCGATGAAAATGCCGTTTGGACCCCAGTGGTTCCAGAACATCGACTGGCCCATGCCCAATGCCCTGATGGCCGGTATTCCCGGTTTTGAAAAGGTTGCTACCGGACTGATGAAGAAAACATTCAAGAACAAGGGCGTGGCATCCGTCGAGGAATTACGCGAACTTTGCCTGGAAGCCGATGTCTCAATGGTTGCCTGCCAGATGACGGTGGACGTCTTCGGATTTGAACAGAGTGATTTTATCCCCGAGGTCACCGACTTTGTCGGCGCAACGTACTTCCTCCCCGTTGCCCAGAAAGCGGATGTCTGTCTGTTCATCTAGCAGCTTTTCGTAACGATTCCCATCCCTTTACCGGCGTCCCGCGCCGGTTTTTTTTGTCGTCCATTCCCAATTCGGCAATGACTTTCGCCGAACCCTGCCGAACCTTGTAGGTCGGATTAGCGCAAGCGTAATCCGACAGCGTAACGTCGGGTTACGGCGCTTTGCGCCTAGCCCGACCTACCCGATTCATCGACCTGCGGGTCTTGACGGACACAGCTGACCGGACTCGGTGGCTCCCGTGTCAAGTGGTTGTATTTTCAGGTGAACGGGGATTACCGGTGCGCTACGCTTTCTTAGCGTTTGGTGATACAGGGGCTGTTATTGTAGGATTTTACGTGTGCAGTCACAAAAATAATGCCCCGCGAAAACGAATAACAGATTACGGAGGGATCACCATGAAACATCCACGTCTGATCAGCGTACTGAGTACCGTTGTGCTTGGCTTTTTCTCCCTAGCATCCCATGCAGCGCTGGTCTCCAAGCTGGGCGGTGCTGTGGTCTACGACACGGACCGCGATATTACCTGGTTGGCGGATGCGAATCTGTCAGCCAGCAATACCTTTGGAACTGCGGGAATTGATTCCGCCGGCAAGATGGACTGGAGTACAGCCAGCACCTGGATTGCAAACATGAATGCCTCGAATGGTGGCGCCGGTTACCTGGGTTTCAATGACTGGCGGTTGCCTGCAACACTGGTGCCGGATAACAGCTGTAGCAGTTCTAACTCGAATGGCTCCAGTTGCACCGGCAGTGAGATGGGGCACCTGTTTTACACGGAATTTGTTGCCACAGCCAATACAAGTGCATTGATTACCGGCAATCCCACGGAGCTGGCCAGGTTCACCAACATCCAGACCACCTCGGGCTACTGGTCAAGTACCCCATTCAATTCCAACCCTCCCGGCGCTTATACCTTCGTATTTGGCACAGGCAGCCAGCTCCCGATAAGCCAGGCCAATAACAACACCTTTGTATGGGCTGTTCGCTCTGGCGATGTGAGCGCCGTGCCGGTTCCCGCAGCGGTATGGCTCTTTGGCTCCGGCCTGTTGGGTCTGGTCGGGATGGCAAGACGAAAGAAAGCATAAGCAGTTATCACGATTTTCATCAGTAGCGGCGGCCTTCGTTTATTCGTTGGTCGCTGTTGTTGTATGTGCTAAAGGTCTTGTTCTGGCCCGACTGCCGCCTGTTAGCAGGTAACTGATGACCTTGGTATGACGATCGCTGAATCCTGTAGATGGATTAGCGCAAGTGTAATCCGACATGTAATGTCGGGTTACGGCGCTGCGCGCCTAACCCGACCTACGTGGTAGTAACGGGCACAGCGGTTGGGGGCGTGTATGCCGTGAACCTGGTGTGATGTTCGCCGGAACCTGTAGGTCGGATTAGCGTTAGCGTAATCCGACAGGACTGTTGTCGGGTTACGGCGCTGTGCGCCTAACCCGACCTACGTGGTAGTAACGGGCACAGCGGTCGGGGGTGTGTATGCTGTGAACCTGGTGTGATGTTCGCCGGAACCTGTAGGTCGGATTAGCGTTAGCGTAATCCGACGGGCCTGTTGTCGGGTTACGGCGCTATGCGCCTAACCCGACCTACCTGGTTTACAATAATCGCTGTGCCGGTGGATAGGGTGGCTTTATGGTGGGGGCGTGCCGGTTTTTTTCTGTTTTTTGTGCGAAAATACGCCGTTTCGCCATGCTTACGGCTGACCATGCAGCAATCCGTTACAAAACCGGACTCCGCTAACGACGTCCTGGACCCCATGCAACCTCCCCTGCCTTCCCCTGGCAAGCGGTTGCGGTGGTCGAGGTTGTATGGAGACAGTCTGGCGCTGGCGCTGGGCAGCGCTGCGCTGCGGCACGACGGTCTTCTGCTGGTGGTTACCACGGACAGCCAGGAAGCCGAGCAGTTGCAAAGCCGGGTCCGTTTTTTCTGCGCGGAACTGGCCGAGGATATTCTGTGTTTCCCGGACTGGGAGACCCTGCCCTACGACCGGTTTTCGCCGCACCAGGACATCATTTCAGAACGCCTGGAAACCCTGCATCGCCTGCCCGGGCTGCGCAAGGGCATTCTGCTGCTGCCGGTTGCGACGCTGTTGCAGCGGCTGCCGCCGCCCGAATTTATCGACCGCTACAGCCTGTTGCTGCGCAACGGCGACCGCCTGGACCTGGATGCCATGCGCAGCCGGCTGGAAACGGCCGGCTATCGCTGTGTCTCGCAGGTGATGGAACACGGTGAGTTCGCGGTACGCGGCGCTATTCTGGACCTGTTTCCCATGGGCAGTACGCTGCCGTACCGGGTCGACCTGTTTGATGACGAAATTGAATCCATCCGCAGCTTCGACCCGGACAGCCAGCGTTCCCTGGACCGGGTCGAGCGGGTCAGCCTGTTGCCGGCACGCGAGTTTCCGGTGGATGATGCCGCGGTTACACGTTTCCGGCGCGCCTGGCGCAGCCGCTTTGAAGGCGACCCGCAGCGTGCCCTGGTATACCGCGATGTCAGCGCCGGACTGGTGCCGGCCGGCATCGAATGTTACCTGCCGCTGTTCCTGGAACAGACGGCCAGCCTGTTTGATTACCTGCCGCGCAGCAGTTGCCTGGTCACCGGTGAAGATACCCCCGCGGCGATGGAGCATTTCCGCGCCGAGGTTGCAGAACGCTACGAATCCCTGCGCCACGATGTGGAACGGCCACTGCTGCCACCGGAACAACTCTACCTTACTGAAGAAGAGACGGCCGCCGCACTCAGCGTATATGCGCGCATTGACCTGCAGCGTGCGGAGGCACTGGAAAAAGATACCGCTGCAGTACGTTTTGCTACCCGCGCACTACCGGACCTGCGGATCCGCAGTCGTGCGGAACGTCCTGCCGGCGCGCTGCAGGATTTTCTTGCCGGGTTTAACGGCCGCACCCTGATCTGCACCGAGTCGGCCGGCCGGCGTGAAACCCTGCTGGGCCAGCTGAAGGAATTCGGTATTCAGCCGCGCGTGGTCGAGGACTGGGAAGCCTTCATCAACAGCGAGCAGCGAGTTGCCATCACCGTCGCGCCGCTGGAACAGGGCGCCTGGCTGGAAACGGAACCGGCACTGACGCTGCTCACGGAACCCCGGCTGTTCGGTGAACGGGTATTACAACAGCGTCGGCGCCGGCCGAAACGTGATGCCGATGTCATTATCAGCAACCTTACCGACCTGCACGTCGGTGCGCCGGTGGTGCACGAGGATCACGGTGTCGGCCGCTACCTGGGTCTGCAGAAATTGTCCGTGGGCGGCCTGGAAGGCGAGTTCCTGACCCTGGAATACGCAGGTAACGACAAGCTGTATGTGCCGGTTTCTTCCATGCACCTGATCAGCCGCTACACCGGCTCTTCCCCGGATAGCGCCCCGCTGCACCGGCTGGGCAGCGATCACTGGCAGAAGGCCCGTAAAAAAGCCGCCCGGCGGGTGCACGATGTAGCGGCCGAACTGCTGGATATCTATGCCCGTCGGGCTGCCCGCAAGGGCCGCCCTGCACAGGTCGACATGGCGGAATACAATGCCTTTGCCAGCGCCTTTCCCTTTGAAGAAACGCCGGACCAGGCGCAGGCGATTGAAGCGGTGCTGGCGGATATGTTGTCCGAGCAGCCCATGGACCGGGTGGTCTGCGGTGACGTGGGCTTTGGCAAGACCGAGGTCGCCATGCGGGCCGCTTTCATTGCCACCCAGTCCAGCCGCCAGGTGGTGGTACTGGTGCCGACCACCCTGCTCGCCCAGCAGCACTACCAGAACTTCTGCGACCGTTTTGCCGACTGGCCGATCCGGGTTGAAGTGCTGTCCCGCTTTCGCAGCAAAAAACAGCAGGATGAAATCATTGCCAGCTTTACCAGCGGCAAGGTGGATATCCTGATCGGTACCCACAAGGTGCTGCA
>DRQL01000164.1 GCA_011371465.1 Gammaproteobacteria bacterium
AAACCGACCGGTCTACTAATGTGCGACCTGTATGCAGAACAGGGCGCAATTTGTGGTCTTAGACCATAACGACGGGAGAAATCAGGATGAAAGCAAAATTCGTTTACCTGCTGTTGTTACTGGTGCCGGTTGTGACACTGGCTGCGGAACAAACGCCGGTCGAGGTAATCCGGACGGCTACCGAGCGCGTACTGAACGAATTACGGCTTGAGCCTGAGCGGCGCAAGGATCCGGAACAACTGCGCATGGTGATCGAGCGGCATGTCGCGCCACACATGGATTTTGTCACCCTGTCGCGCCTTACCCTGGGTAAAAACTGGCGCCGGGCCACGGTGGCGCAACGTGAACGGTTTGTCCGGGAGTACGGTAGACTGCTGGTCAAGGTCTATTCAACGGCGCTCGCCGGGTACAGCAACCAGAAGGTCGAGTACCTGTCCTCAAAGGTGAATGTCGACCAGCGCCGGGCAACCGTGCGTACCCGTATCGTGGAACCGGGTCAGGCACCGCTCGCGGTCGATTACGGCCTGAGAAAGATCGATGGCAACTGGAAAATCTATGACGTCCGGATTGAAGGCATCAGTCTCGTCATGAACTACCGTGCCAGTTTTTCCGAGGAGATCAGTGCGCACGGTTTTGACGGCTTGATCGAACGCCTGGTCCTGCGCAACACTTCCAGGCGGGGCTAGGCCGGGTTACGGCCGGCTATACGGGATCGAACTCTGTCAACCGTTTACAAGCAGGAGAACAGTACCATGAATGTCAGTGAAGCCGTGCACAGTCGCCGCGCCGTAAAGCATTTTGACTCCGGTCACGAAATGCCGGAACCCGTTTTCCGTACACTCATGGAACACACCATCCTCGCACCCACCGCATTCAACATCCAGAACTGGCGTTTTGTGCGCGTCACCGACCCGGGACAGCGCAAAAAGATCCGCGCAGTCGCCTGGGACCAGGCACAGGTCACGGACGCATCGGAGCTGCTGGTGCTGTGTTTCGACACCCTGGCATGGAATCGGGAACCCGCGCGTTACTGGCGCGAGGCCCCGCAGGAAGTACAGGATTTCCTGTTGCCGGCCATGGACGATTACTACCGCGACAAACCGCAGGTAACACGCGACGAAGGCATGCGTTCCTGCGGGCTTGCCGGCCAGACACTCATGCTGATGGCGCAGGAACTCGGTTATGATACCTGCCCGATGGACGGCTTTGATTATGCTGCCGTGGCCGAGATCATCGCACTGCCTGATGATCACGAAATCGCCTTCATGATTGCCGTCGGCAAGAGCACCCAGGCTCCCTGGCCAAAACCCGGCCAGCTTCCGCTGGATGAGGTAATGGTCGAGAACCGGTTCTGATCCAGTAATCTTTTTAAACACCGACCACTTTTCTCGATCCCCAGGGAGACAGGGGATCAGCAGGGGTCAACAAGTGTTGCGGTTCAGAGCTTCCGGGGAATAAACCGGTTACCCGGACTGCAGCATTTCCCTGGCGTGTGCGCGGGTGGACGCGGTAATTTTCCGGCCGCCCAGCATGCGGGCGATTTCTTCCGTGCGTTCGTCGTCTTCCAGCGCCTGCACCCGGGTGCGGGTAGTGGTTTCGCTGGTCAGCTTGCTTACGCGCAGGTGCTGGTGTGCCTGCGCGGCCACCTGGGGCAGGTGGGTGACACACAGCACCTGGTGGTGTTTTCCCAGTGCCTGGAGTTGCATGCCGACGGTTTCGGCGACGGCACCGCCGACGCCGGTGTCGACCTCGTCGAAAATCAGGGTCGGTATACGAGTGTCGGCGGCAGCTGATACCTGGATGGCCAGGCTGATGCGGGACAGTTCACCGCCGGAAGCGACTTTGGTCAGCGGGCGCGGTGGTTGTCCGGGGTTGGCGCTGACCAGGAATTCGATACGGTCCCGGCCGTGCGGGGACATGCGTTCACTTCCGCCATCGGTCACCTCGATGACGAACTGTCCGCCCTTCATGCCCAGGGTCTGCATGTCCGCGCTGACCTGCCCGGACAGCTGCGCCGCGGTTTTTTTACGCTTGCGGGTGAGCTGCTGCGCAGCTTTTTCGTAACGTGCGAACAGCTGTTCCCGCTGTGCTTCGAGCGCCTGCAGGCGCTCGTCAGCCTGCTCCAGCGTGGCCAGCTCCTCGTCCAGGCGGGCCTGGAACTCCGGCAGCGCTTCTGCCTGGATATGATGTTTGCCGGCGACCCGGTGCAGGGCATCGAGGCGTTGCTCCACCCATTGCAGACGCTGCGGGTCCAGTTCCAGCCGGTCCCGGTAGTTTCTCAGCTGGCTGCAGCCTTCTTCCAGCTGGATCAGCGCGGAGTTGATCAGTTCGCCGGTCTCCTGCAGTGCCGGGTCGATGCGTGCCAGCGGTTCGAGGTCCACCAGTGCCTGGCTGATGAGGGATTGCGCGGCATGCTCATCGTCGTAGAGTTGCCGAACGTGCAGATCACAGGTTTCCAGCAACTGGCCGGCATTGGACAGGCGACGGTGTTCTTCGTGCAGCTGTTCGACTTCACCGGGCTGCGGCGCCAGTTCGTCCAGTTCCTGCTGCTGGAAGCGCAGGAATTCCAGCCGCGAGTCGCGGTCGTTACCGGCACCGATGATCGCGGCAATATCGGCATCAACCTGTTTCCAGTCACGGTGAATCGCCGCCAGTTCGTCCAGCAGCCGGTCATGGCCGCCGTGATAGTCGAGCAACTGGCGCTGCAGGTCGCGTTTCATCAGCGACTGGTGTTCGTGCTGACCGTGGATATCGACCAGGTGTTCGCCGAGTTCGCGCAGTGACTGGGCCGGAACCGGTGATCCGTTGATATACCCGCGTGAACGGCCGCTGCGCAGGATCACCCGGCGCAGCTGGCATTCGTCGTCCAGGTCCAGCGACTGTGCACGCAGCCAGCTGCGCGCGCTGTCGAGACGGGCAATGTCGAAACTGGCGCTGATGTCCGCGCGTTCGGCACCGTGGCGTACCGAACCGGCATCGGCGCGGTCGCCCAGCAGCAGGCCCAGTGCGTCGAGCAGGATGGATTTGCCGGCTCCGGTTTCCCCGGTCAGCGCCGTGGTGCCGGGCTGCAGCTCGATTTCCAGCTCGTCGATAATGGCGAAGTCGCGGATGTGCAGTGACAACAGCATCAGGGTTGTTCCGCCCAGCGCAGCTTTTTACGCATTACATCGAAGTGATCGTGTGCTTTCGGGTGGATCAGGCGCAGCTGTTGGGGTTTGCGGTGGATCTTCACCCGGTCACCGGCCACCAGCCCGAAATTGACCTGGCCGTCGCAGGTGATCTGCGCCCTGGTGGTGTCGTTGCCGTGCAGCAATATGTCGATGCCGACCTGATCGCTGACCACGATGGGCCGGTTGCTCAGGGTATGCGGGCAGATGGGTACCAGTACCAGCGCTTCGAGGGCGGGGTCGAGAATGGGGCCGCCACCCGACAGGGCGTAGGCGGTTGACCCCGTGGGTGTGGAAACGATCAGGCCGTCAGCGCGCAGCGAATTGAGGAAGCGCTGGTCGATCCAGGTGTCGACCTCGATCATGCGGGCGATGTCCCACTTGTGGATGACGACATCGTTGAGTGCATCGCTGGCGCTGATGGTTTCACTGCCACGGATAACCATGGCATGGATCAACGTGCGCCGCTCCTCTTCGTAGTGTCCGGCCAGCACTTCATCCAGCCGCTCCTGCATTTCATCGGGAGAAACGTCGGTGAGGAAGCCAAGACGGCCCAGGTTGACCCCCAGCACCGGCACTTCGGCTTCAGCCAGGCTGCGTGCGGCGTTGAGCATGGTGCCGTCACCACCGACCACGATCGCCAGGTCACACTCGGCAGCCAGCCGGGCGCGTTCCATGACCGGTTCGGAAGGCTGGCTGAAGTGGGTGGCGGCGCTGTCGTCCAGTATGACCCGGAGACCGTGCGCGGCCAGCTGAGCAGTAAGCCGGGCCAGCGTTTCCGTGACGACCGGTTCGCCGATCTTGCTGATCAGTCCGATGCTGCTGAATACACTATCCATATTCCTGGATTTCCTGGGACATCATGGTCTCGTGGGGCGCATTTCAATGGCTGCCGGACCCGCGGGCGCACTGTTCGCCGGTAGCCGCATGCTATCGGTTTCGGCGCGTTGCGCCAACCTCTGCTGCGCCGGGAGGGTCGCGGTGAAAAGCCGGTTAGCACTCGGGTGCGAGGAGTGCTAAAGTTTAGCCGTTATCCAGCCTGTGCAAACACGAGATGCCAGTACCTGAACTTTCCACACGAGCCCAGTACCTGCTGAAAGCGCTTACCGAGCGTTATATCCGCGATGGTCAGCCCGTGGGTTCGCGCACGCTGGCGCGGGAAGCCGGACTCAAGCTGAGCCCGGCCACCATTCGCAATGTGATTGCAGACCTGGAAGAGCTGGGCCTGGTGACCTCGCCGCATACCTCGGCAGGGCGTGTGCCCACGGTGCAGGGTTACCGCCTGTTCGTGGACACCCTGTTGTCGGTGCAGCCGCTTGAACATGAGCTGCTCGATGAGCTCGAACTGAACCTGGGCGGGGAAACGGATTCGCGCGAACTGGTGGAGACCGCATCCAACCTGTTGTCCGATGTAACGCACCTCGCCGGCCTGGTTACCATTCCCCGGCGCGAGCATGCCTCCCTGCAGCGCGTGGAATTCCTGCCGCTGTCCGAGCACAAGATCCTGGCCATCCTGGTCATCAGCGATACCGAAGTGCAAAACTGTATCCTCAACATGGACCGCGCCTACAGCGCAGCCGAGTTGCAGCAGTTCTCCACGTTCCTGAACGAACAGTTTGCCGGCAAGGAGATTCACGCCGTGCGCAACACGCTGGTGTCCGAATTGCGTGAAACCCGTGAAAACCTCAACCGGATGATGGCTACCGCAATGGATATGGCGGACCGGGTGCTGGGTGAAGCGGAGCAGGGCAGTGACTATGTGCTGGCCGGGCAGGCCAACCTGATGGAGTTCAACGAACTGTGCAACGTCACCACCCTGCGCCACCTGTTCGAGGCGTTCAACGAAAAGCGCCAGATCCTGAACCTGCTGGACCAGTGCGTGGAGAGCGAGGGCGTGCAGATCTTTATTGGAGAAGAGTCCGGTTACCAGATGCTCGACGAGTGCAGCCTGGTGACAGCGCCCTATACCGTAGACGGCCAGGTGCTGGGC
>DRQL01000165.1 GCA_011371465.1 Gammaproteobacteria bacterium
CGAGGGTAAAATAGAAGGTTGCGCCGTAGCCGGTTTCACCGTCGGCACGGATGGTTCCCCCGTGGCGTTCGATAATGCGCTGAACCGTGGCCAGCCCAATGCCGGTGCCTTCATATTCCTGGCCATGCAGGCGCTGAAAGGCGGCGAACAGCTTGTCCGTATATTCCGGGTTAAAACCGCAGCCGTTGTCGCGTACAAAAAAGGCCTGCCTGCCGTCCTGTTCCGTGATGCCGAACTCAATGCGGGTTTTGCCCTCGTTTCTGCCGGTGTATTTCCAGGCATTGCCGAGCAGGTTTTCCAGCATCACCTTCAGCAGGTCGGCATCACCTTGCGCCTCTGCGTGTTCGGCGATGTCCCATTCGACCTCGCGGGAGGGGTCGGTCTGCCGGAGGCTGTCGGCAATGTCATGCGCCAGTTGTGACAGGTCCACCCGGGTATGACGAATATCCTTGCGCGTGACCCGTGACAGCACCAGCATGGCATCGATCAGTTCACCCATGTGCCGGGCCGCGGTGTGAATCCGGTGCAGGTAGTCCTTTGCTTCGTCATCGAGCCGGGCCTGGTGATCATCGAGCAGCAATTGCGCAAAGCCGTTGATACCGCGCAAGGGTGCGCGCAGGTCGTGTGATACGGCATAGCTGAAGGACTCCAGCTCCCGGGTGCGATCCGTCACCCGCTGCTCCAGTTCGTCGCGGTTGGCGCGGAGTTCCGCCTGCAGCCGGTATTCTTCGGTGACGTCGCGGAATACCAGGATGACGCCGTGTATGTTGCCGTTCGGGTCGCGTATCGGTGCGCCGCTGTCGGCAATCTGGTACTCGCGGCCATTGCGAGCCACCAGTACCGTGTGGTTGGCCAGACCGACAATTTTACCGCTTTCCAGTACCTTTTCGACCGGGTCGGGGACAGGGTCGCGTGTCAGGGCATTGATGATGTGGAACACCTGTTTCAGTGCCTGGTCGCGGGCATCTTCTTCGCGCCAGCCAGTGAGTTGCTCGGCCACCGGGTTCATGCGGGTGATGCGTCCCTGTTGATCGGTGGCAATGACGGCGTCGCCGATACTGTCGAGGGTAAGCGACAGGTATTCTTCCCGTTGCGCCAGTTCCTGGCGCGCTTCGCGGACTTTGCGGTAGGAGGCCAGCAGTTCCTGCTGGTTGCTGCGCTGGAAGACAATGATCAGCGCCAGCAGGTAGAGGATCAGTGCCACGGCCAGCAGCTGCAGGAGGGCGGTGGCGCTGCGGCCCTGCGCGATGTCGTGATGCACGGGTTGTTCGCCCAGTGCGAGCGTTTCCAGTGCGCTTATAAAATCCTTTACGGCTGACTCGTGCTGTTGTTCGAGCTGTTGCAGGGAGTGCAGGTCCGGATTCGTTCGGTCCATGCCGGCACGATGTTCCCACAGTGCTTTTTCACCGGCCAGCCAGGCCTCGACGCTTTGTGCAAACTGTTTTACGCGCTGGTGCAGGGTGTGGTTGTATTGTGAGGTTTCGAGGTAGTGTGCGACCCGTTCTTCAAGCTGCGCAGCATAGCGATCGAACGCTGCCGGGGAATCGTCGCCCGGTCCGATTTCGGATTTTTCAATGGCCAGCATCGGCGGGCGCATCGAGTCGAGCATCTGTATGGCGATCTGGGCACGGTTGCCCTGCTCGATGCGCGCCGGGATGTCGGCCAGCAGCACCACAGCGGCGAAGACGGTCACCCCGAGCAGGGCGGCCAGCAGCAGGCGGAACTTGTATTTATGCATAGGGCGCTGAAACCGCAGGGCCAGGGTAACCACTACAGCTTAGCGTACGGGGGCGGGATTGCAAAACAGTGGCCGGTGGATCGTTTACCGCAGCGTTACCTTATTGCCGGTACCAGCGTTTCGACAGCGCCCGGTAGATGCGTTGCGGGTACCAGGTCTTGCCCACACTGCCGTTGTACCTGGCCAGTGCGCGCGTGCGGTCGCCGTTTTCCCGCTTCAGGTAGAGGCTCAGGATGGTGCAGCCCATGCGCAGGTTGGTGTGGATGTCGAACAGGTCGTCGTCGGGTCGGCCGATTTCATCCAGCCAGAACGGCATGACCTGCATCAGGCCGCGCGCACCGGCGTACGAAATGGCGAAGCGGTCGAAATTACTCTCCACCTCGATCAGTGCCAGCACCATTTCCGGGGGCAGGTCGGCGCGGGTGGCTTCGTAGTGGACGGTCTTCAGGATCAGCAGGCGCTCTTCCGGATCGGCTACCTTGCGGCTGAGGCGTTGCGACATATCGGTCAGCCAGACCTCGGCATCGAAGCGGTCATCGAAGCTGTCGGCGGACTGGATGGCCTCGATCAGCAGGCTGCGCATCTGCGCATCCGGGCGCTCCTGCGTGGCGGCCTGCAGCGGCCCGCAGGCAAGACACAGCAGCAGCGTCAGAACCGCGCCAGTGAGCCCTTGCTGGAATCCCCTGCGTCGGCATGATGTATCGACCACAGGTTCACTGGCGCGCTGTTGCAAACTGTGACCTGAGGTGGGCCACGATCTCGCTGCGCGGGATGTTTTCGTTGTCGCCGCCGCGCCGCGCCCGGTATTCCACCAGTCCCTGATCCAGGTTCTTTTCACCAATCACTACCCGATGCGGTATACCAATTAACTCCATATCGGCAAACATGACCCCGGGCCTTACCTCACGGTCGTCATACAGGACGTCCAGGCCCGCGTCGAGCAGCTCCCGGTACAGTTCATCACAGGCCTCGCGTACCCGCTGCGACTTTTTCCGGTTCATGCCCAGCAGCGCGACCTGGAAGGGCGCCAGTGCGTCCGGCCAGCTAATGCCTTGATCGTCATGGTTTTGTTCAATGGCTGCAGCGACTACGCGGGAAACGCCGATGCCGTAACAGCCCATCATCATGGGAATGTCCTTGCCGTTCTCGTCCAGCACGGTGGCGTTCATGGCACGGCTGTAGCGGTCGCCGAGCTGGAATATATGACCGACCTCGATGCCGCGCGCGATGTGCACCGTGCCCTTGCCGTCCGGGCTGGGGTCGCCTTCGCGCAGGTTGCGGATATCCGCCACCACCGGTTCCGGACAGTCGCGCCCCCAGTTCACGCCGGTCAGGTGCTGGCCGTCGGTATTGGCGCCGCAGACAAAATCGGCCAGGTGGGCCGCGGAGCGATCCGCGATCACCGGGATCTCCAGCCCGACCGGCCCCAGCGACCCGGCCGCGCAGCCCGCCGCTGCGAGTATCTGTTCGTCGCTGGCAAAGGTCAGCGGCTCGGCGACCGGTTCCAGTCCCGCGGCCTTGATTTCGTTGAGGCTGTGGTCGCCGCGCAGACACAGGGCGACCACGCTCCCGTCGCTGCCTGCCACCAGCAGGGTTTTGATGCACTGTTCCGGTGTCACGCCCAGTGCTTTCGATACGTCTTCGATGCTGTGTTGCCCGGGGGTGTCGACACTCTGCCGTTCCGCCGCGGGTGCGGGCCGCTCACCGGCGGGCGCCAGTGCTTCGGCTTTTTCCAGGTTGGCCGCGTAGTCGCTGTCGCTGGAAAACACGATGGCGTCCTCGCCCGAGTCGGCCAGCACATGGAACTC
>DRQL01000166.1 GCA_011371465.1 Gammaproteobacteria bacterium
CGGTGTTGCAGAACGTGTTCGTGGTGCCCGGCAAGGCCTCCTACCGCCACCAGGTACGGCGCTGGGACAACCTGCCCCTGATCGCGCTGGGCCTGGCCTCCCAGGGCTATGCGCCGGCCACACCGTACCAGAATGTCGGTGCGATCAAACCCTACTACCAGCGGCTCGATGACGGCCGGCTGCCGATTGCAACCATCGACATCCTGACGCCGGAACTGGAACTGATCCGGGAAGTAGCCAGCAGGCTGCGCTTTACCCAGGTGGAAATCGGCGCCATTCAGTGCAAGTACGGCGTGGACCTGGATTATGTATTCGGCGACCTGATCGCTGCGCTGGTGAAAATCGGTTACCTGCAACGCGAGGGCGACACCCTGTCCCTGACCGGCAAGGCGGCCTATTACAACAACATCATTCCGATGCTGTTTGCACCGGACGCATTCAAGGAGCAGCTGATGGCGCTGCCGGAGGAATACCTGTCGGAGTACCCGGTACCTTATGTGATGACCCAGGCCGGCTGTACCCAGAGTGCGGCGATCCGGGTGCAGCCACCGCAGGCGGAAACCCCGTTGCCCTGAGCGGCGGTATTCCCCGGCCCGTCGTGAGGGGTAATCCGGGAGGAATTACCCTATTATAGGTGTATGAAAGAGCGCGACACGCTGCTGGAGTTTCCCTGTGATTTTCCTGTCAAGGTGATGGGGCGCAGCGAATCCGGGTTCGAGGCGAAGGCGCTGGCCATTGTGCGCAGCCACCTGCCGGATTTTGATGCGGGCGACATGCGCAGCGCGGTCAGCGGTAAAGGCAACTATATCTCCGTTACCTTTGACCTGCGCGTCACCAGTCAGGCGCAGCTGGACGGCGTCTACCGGGCACTGACGGCCTGTGAAGAATTCCTGATGGTGCTGTGACCATGGAGGCAAATCACACCGCCCCGCGTTCCCGCACGCTCCGGGTTCGATGTCTCGGTGTTTCCGAGTATCGGCCGGTGTGGGAAGCGATGCAGGCATTCACCCGGCAGCGTAACGGTGATACCGGGGACGAACTCTGGCTGCTGGAGCATCCGCCGGTGTTTACCCAGGGCATGAACGGCAAGCCGGAGCACCTGCTGGCGCCGGGAGATATCCCCGTGGTTGAGGTCGACCGGGGTGGCCAGGTGACCTACCATGGTCCCGGGCAGTTGCTGGCGTACACGCTGCTGGACCTGGCCCGGCTGGGGATCGGTATCCGGCGGCTGGTGGAGGCACTGGAGCAGTCGGTGGTCGAGTGGCTGGCTGCGCAGGGCGTCACCGCGCAGGCGCGGCGCGATGCCCCGGGTGTGTATGTGGATGGCGCCAAGATTGCGGCCCTGGGGCTGCGCGTCCGGCGTGGTTGCAGTTATCACGGCCTGGCCCTGAACGTGGACCTGGACCTGGAGCCGTTTTCGCGCATAAACCCCTGCGGTTATCAGGATATGCCGGTTACCCGGCTGGCCGACCTGGGGATTTCGCTGTCGGTGGCGGAAGTCGGCGAAAGCTGGGCGCCGTATCTCGCCGCGCAGTTGCGATACACTACGGGGTCTGAGCGGTCCAGCTGATTCCTTCCCCGTTAACCCGGCGCAGGCAGGAGTCCGCCGGTTTGTAGATGGCAGGGCTCGTTCGAGCCGTACATTCACCAGGGTAACGACGGGCTGTACACCGAAATGTCAGAGAACAACGAAAAACATCAGCGCGGCGCGGCCAAGACCGCACGTATCCCGGTCAAGATCGAACCCACCGGCAAGCCGTTGCGCAAGCCCGCCTGGATCCGCGCCCGATCGACGGCTGGCCCGGAAATCCAGCGATTGAAGAAGGTGCTGCGCGAAAACAGTCTGCATACCGTGTGTGAGGAAGCGTCCTGTCCCAACCTGGGGGAGTGTTTCGCGCACGGTACAGCAACCTTTATGATTATGGGCGATATCTGCACGCGGCGCTGCCCGTTCTGCGATGTAGCGCATGGCCGGCCTGACCCGCTGGACAGCGACGAGCCTGCCAATCTGGCGCACACCATTAAGGCGATGGGTTTGCGCTACGTGGTGGTGACCTCGGTAGACCGGGATGACCTGCGCGATGGCGGGGCGGGACACTTTGCCGCCTGCATAGAAGCGGTCCGTGAGTTCAATCCGCACACGCGGATTGAAATACTGGTGCCGGATTTCCGCGGCCGCATGGATCGTGCCCTGGAACTTCTGCAGCGAGCCCCGCCGGATGTATTCAACCACAACCTGGAAACCGTACCCCGCCTGTACCGCAAGGCGCGCCCCGGTTCGGACTACCAGTGGTCACTGGACCTGCTGCAGAAGTTCGGGCAAATGTACCCGGAACTGCCGACCAAGTCCGGCCTGATGCTGGGCCTGGGTGAAACCCTGCAGGAGGTCGAACAGGTCATGCAGGATTTGCGTGCGCACGACGTGGATATGCTGACCCTCGGGCAGTACCTGCAGCCGAGTCAACATCATCTGCCGGTGGACCGCTTTGTCCACCCGGATGAATTCGATTCCCTGCGTGAAATCGGCGAGGCACTGGGTTTCAGCCAGGTGGCCAGCGGGCCGATGGTGCGCTCCTCCTACCACGCGGACCAGCAGGCTGCCGGTCTGCTCCAGGACTGACCGGCAGGCCTGGTCCCGGATCACATGCATCTGCTGGTTGCGATTACCTCGCACGGGTTCGGTCACGCTGCGCAGGTAGCGCCGGTGCTCAATGCCTTGCGCAAGCGTTTGCCCGCGTTACGCGTGACCTTGCTGAGTGACCTGCCGGCGTCGTTGCTGCAGGAGCGCATCCAGGGAGATTTCCGGCAGATCGGGCATGCGCCCGATTTCGGACTGATCATGCACTCTGCGCTGGCGATCGACCTGGAGGCCAGCGCCGCCGCGTATGCGAAGCTGCATGCCCGCTGGCAGCAAGCGGTGGACGAGGAGGCCGGTCGGCTGGCTGAGCTGGCACCCGACCTGGTACTGGCCGACGTGCCCTACCTGACACTGGCCGCCGCCGGAAAGGCAGGCATTCCGGCCGTGGCGCTGTGTTCTCTCAACTGGGCGGACATTTATCGCCATTATTTCGGGGAACGCCCGGAAGCGCCGCGGATACTGGCCGACATGGAATCGGCGTACCGCAGTGCGCGCGCCTTCCTGTGCCCGGAGCCGTCGATGCCGATGTCGTTTCTCGACAACCGGGTATCGGTCGGCCCCATTGCCGTGCAGGGACGTGCACGTCGTGATGAACTGGTCCGGCAGCTGAACGTGCATACGGATTGCAGGCTGGTGCTGGTTGCGCCGGGTGGTGTCGCGACTCGTTTCGATATGGAAGCGTGGCCGCAGGATCCGGGTATCCACTGGCTGGTCAGCGCCTCCTGGCAGGTGCGGCACCCTGGCGCAAGTTCGTTTGAAGCTACCGGCTTCGATTTTCCCGACCTGGTCCGTTCCTGTGATGCGGTGCTGGGCAAGTGCGGTTACGGTACGGTGACGGAATGTGTTCTGAACGGTACCCCGCTGTTGTATATCCCGCGCCCGGACTGGCCCGAGGAGCAGTCACTGCGGACCTGGCTGGATGCGCACGGCGCGGCCATAGCAGTGGCGCCAGGGCTGCTGGAAAGCGGTGAGTTAAAGGCGCTGGTCGCCCGGGCGGGTGCAGCGACGGTGCGATCGCCGGCGGCCACCGGTATCGATCAGGTGGCCGCGTACCTGGGTGTTCTGTTGCCCGGCGGGGTTTCCCGCGAACGGGGATATGGCCGATAATCCGCCTATGAGCGACCTGTCCGACAGCCGGGAGTGCCCGGTGCTGACCATACTGGTCGACCAGCAGCCGCAGCTGGAGTTTGATCGCACCCGGGGCCTGTCTGACCATCAACTCGCCGGCCTGGAACGCATGGATGCGCAGATGGACGCCGGTATCCAGGCCGGTGATCGATGGCTGGAACAGCCTGATCGCCTGCAGCGTGCACAGTTTGTGGCGGTTCAGCTGGTCGCAGCGCTGCAGCAGGGTGACGATGCGCTGGCGGCGGCGTCCTGCGCTTACCTGGCCACGCGGTTGCCGGATCTCCAGCAGGTGAAGGCGGTACGGGTAGACGGTGGTTTTTCGCTGGAACTGGTGTTCGATGAGCCTTATGTTCCGGAAACGGTAGTCGAGTTCACGACGCGACCGGTGTCCTGATGCACTGTGTTGTGTACAAAAGCCTGCGGCAGTTCGACTACTACCTGTTTGTGAAAAAGGAGGAGGGCTTCAGCCGCCTGCCGGACGGGTTGAAGCAGATACTCGGCGTGCTCGAAAAAGTGATCGAGCTGGAGCTGGATGAACAGCGCAGCCTGGCGCAGGCGGATGTGCGCGAAGTGATGCAGCTGATCGAGGAAAGGGGTTACTTCCTGCAGATGCCACCGCGGGCTGAATCCGTATCGCCGGTAGCGTAGTCAACGGCAAAACGCAGGGCGCGATACAGCGTAAAGGGGTCCGGCAGCCGCTCGGTGTCAAGATTCCTGCGCACCGAACTGACCGCCATTTCCAGCGTCACGATGGGAATATCGCGGATAATCAGACCGCGCATACGCTCCCATAAACACTGGTCGGGTTGTCTCAGCAGCTGTTCCAGCAGCCTTTTGCGGCTCTTCGACAGCGCTCCGTACGGGCCGCGGCATTGGTCGATAATATACATGGTCTCCTGTCCTTCCCGTTTTGCAGGGTCTGTGACAGAAATAATGCATAAATCAGGCCAGTAATGGGCCGGGTTGGGGAAGGGCTACCGGGCAACAGCGGGTTTGATGATGTTGATATTGGTATTCGCGACCGGTTCGTCGGGAGCGATGGTTTCGGGAAGTTCGACTTCGCCCTTGCGGTTGCGTTCGGCAAGCTCCGCGATGAGACCGTCTATGCCTACCTTGCGGATTCTTTCGCCCATGCTGGAGCGGTAGGTCATGGCAAGGCTGATGCCTTCAATGCGGATATCGTAGATTTTCCACTCGCCCTTGTAATACAGCTGGTACTGGACATCGGCGGTTTGCCCGCCTTCCAGCGGGATGGTGGCGCGTACCGAGGTTTTCCGGTCGCCGGGCTTGTAGCGGGAAGGGAGATATTTGGTGCCTTTCTGTTGCGCCACGATCTGGTCCACGTACGAGACCATCGCCGTGACGTAGGAGCGTGTCAGCAGCTCTTCGATTTCCTTGATCAGCTGCTGACGCTGCGATTCGCTGGCGTCACGCCAGTATTTGCCAATGATCAGGCGGGCGATGCGGGGAAAGTCGATGTGTGGTGCCATCAGTTCGTCGCTGATCCGGTAGGCGATGCCCGGATCCTTGCGAATCTGTTCGGCCTGGTCTCCGAGCTGCTTGACCAGCTCGTCGAGCCGTTTGACTACCAGTGGCTGCGGGTCGGCGAATACGGTCGGGTCGTCCAGCGATGGCTCGTGGCCGGATGCCAGGGTGGCCTGTGCGAGTGAGGACAGGAGGACCAGCAGCAGGCTCAGCAGAGCCTTCCACGTACTTTGGAGGTTGACGACGGCGCGATTCATGCGGCGATTGTACCGTCAGCGGTCGGCAGGAATAAAGTGCCGGCGGCAAATCTCAGGAAATATCGAATTCCGCCCAGACCGGGCAGTGGTCGGACGGTTTCTCCATGCTGCGAATGGAATAGGATATGCCGGCATCCACGCACAATTCGGCCAGCGGTGGCGTGGCCAGCACCAGGTCGATACGCAGGCCGCGTTTGGGATCCCGCTCGAATCCACGGCTGCGGTAGTCGAACCAGCTGAAGGTATCGTCGGTATGCGGGTGGCAGGCGCGCCAGGTGTCTACCAGCCCCCAGTCCTGCAGCTGCTGCAGCCACTCGCGTTCTTCCGGCAGAAAGCTGCATTTGCCGTTTTTCAGCCAGCGTTTGGCATTGTCGGCACCGATGCCGATATCCAGATCCAGCGGCGCCACATTCATGTCACCCATGACCACCAGCAGCTGCGCCGGGTCGTAGTGCTGCTGCAGGTGTTCCCGCAGGTCGCGGTAGAATTTCAGCTTGGCGGGAAACTTGGACGGGTGGTCCCGGCTCTCGCCCTGCGGAAAATAGCCGTTCAGGACGGTCAGCGAGCGACCGTCGGACAGGGGGTACACCGCCGTAATCAGGCGCCGCTGGGCATCGCCGTCATCGTGCGGAAACCCCTTCTGCACTTCCAGTGGCGTCTGCCTGGACAGCAGTGCGACCCCGTAGTGGGCTTTCTGACCGTGGTATACGGGCTGGTAGCCGAGTTCCTCGATCATGGCCACGGGAAAATCGACGTCCTGCACCTTGGTTTCCTGGATGCCGATGATGTCCGGCTGGTACTGGTCTACCAGCTGCTTCAGCTGGTGCGGCCGGGCACGTATGCCGTTGGTATTAAAAGAGACTATTTTCATTGGGGTTGCATGGTTCCTGGTGAGTGCACGGCATTCTAGGGCCTGTTAACACTTCCCGAATGGGCACTGCCGGGGCTCTGTTTTCGTCCAGCAAGGCAGAATGAGCGTAGTGTAGCCGGTCTACATGAGCGAATGATAACG
>DRQL01000167.1 GCA_011371465.1 Gammaproteobacteria bacterium
ATCCCAGGCCGCCGACACACAGCACCACGCCGTAGAAAAACAGCAGGGTGTCCCACTCCGCACGCGCCAGGCGGCTGAATATATCGAAAGGCCGGTCTTCGCTGGGCAGCGGCACGACGTCACCGACCACGCCGTGCTGGTAGGAATGATTGACCGGGCGGCAGTGCGTCATTTTCAGGTAGTACCCGAAAAACTGCAGGTAGCCCAGCCCGGTCATCATACCCAGCATCGGTGGCAGGTGGAGAAAATTATGGAAACTGACCGCCGTTACAATGGTGCAGGCAAAAAGAAAGATGATGGTGCGCGCGCCGCGGCGTAACCGGACGGCTTCGCCGTCCGCGGCCGGCGTGTAGCGCGGCAGAAAGAAATTCATGAGCAGGGCCGGGACCAGGAAATTGATCGCGGACGGGATGAACAGCAGGAAGAAGGTCTGGAACTCCACCAGCCCCTTTTGCCACACCATGAGGGTAGTCAGGTCGCCGAACGGGCTGAAGGCGCCCCCCGCATTGGCAGCGACGACAATGTTGATGCAGGCCAGGCCGATGAAGCGGTCATTGCCCTTGCCGACCGCCAGTACCACCGCGCACATTACCAGGGCGGTGGTGAGGTTATCGATGAGCGGGGAAAGGAAGAAGGCCAGTATGCCGGTAATCCAGAACAGCAGGCGGTAACTGCATCTTTTCCTGACCAGCCAGCTGCGCAGCGCTTCGAAGACCTGGCGTTCGTCCATGGCGTTGACATAGGTCATGGCCGCCAGCAGGAACAGGAACAGTTCGGAAAATTCCAGCAGCGTGTTGTGAAACGCGATTTCAGCGGCCTGCGTAAGGCCCTGGGCATGGTACTGCCAGGCCAGCAAGCCCCAGATGGCGCCGGCGGCGAGTATCACCGGCTTGGATTTGCGCAGATGGGTGAATTCCTCGGACATGACCAGCAGGTAGGCGAGGGTAAACAGCAGCAGCGCGATATAACCGCTGCGGTGGTGGGTCAGGTCGATCCAGTCGCCGGTCTCCGCAGCCAGGCTGCCGGTGGGGAGCAGGATCAGCAGCAGGACGAACGGTACCGCCCTGAGCCGTGTCCGCAGTGTAGCGCTTTGCTCCATTCAGCTACTCCATCCGGGTTACGGGGTCAACGATAGCAGGCCGGGAGTATAGCGTATACTTGCATCCCGGGATAAAAGCTCAGGAGCAGTGACGACTGATGGCGAGGGTGAAAATCTACAGTACCGGGCGTTGCCCGATGTGTGACAGGGCGAAAAAATTACTGGAGAAGTGGCGCATTCCGTTCCAGGAAGTGCGTGTCGACCAGGATCGCAGTGGCCTGATCGAGATGTCCAGGCTGACCCGCGGAGCGCGTACCGTTCCGCAGATTGCCATCGACGGGAAGTGGATCGGCAGCCTGGTGGAACTCACCGAGTTGCACATGGACGACAAGCTCGATGCGCTGGTGGAAGAAGACGGACCGGCCTAGCCGTTTCCGTTTTCGACCACGGTGTCCAGGATGTCCTGGTGTTCGGAAGAGATGTCGATGATCTGGAAACCGGTCCAGTAAGACCCGGAGCCGTTGGCGTCATCGCACCACAGGCTTTCGACACCGACCAGGATCTCCACCCGGTTGCCGTCCCGGATGAGGGGAATGCGCATCTGGTACACCGTTCCACTGGCAATGTCGGTGGGGCTGACGGCCATCAGCCCATCGCTTGACAGGTTGACCAGCTCACCAAGTACCTTGTCGCTGTGCGCGTCCAGGATTTGCGGGTGCTCGGGAATCGTCACGCGGTTTTTTCTCCGTTGTTCAGCATGGGCAGGGTTAACGCTACTGTTCATCGGTCTTTCTCCAGAATCGGTTGCCGGCGGCCGGGCTCAGGCGGCACGGTCCAGCATGCGGTGAATGGCATTCAGTGCGCGGTCAACGAACGGTTTCTTTTCGGCCTTGATGATGTGCACCTGGCCGGCCAGCATGCAGTCCGCGAGGTCGCGCATGGATATGACCGAAGCCTTTACGCCCAGCTGATCCACAAACATGAATTTCCCGGTCACGGTGCTGCGCCAGGACAGCTTGGCCCGCTTTTTGGGCTGCCCGGGCTGTTCGAACTCGAACCAGGTGCCGAAGGGGATGCTTTTCAGACGGTCGATCTGCGCTTGCTGTTCGGGAGTGACCGACGATTCTTTTTCGTCGGCATCGCTGGCCGCCACCGCTTCCTCTGCGATGTCCTCCTGCGGTGCTTCGGCAACCGGCTGTGCTTCGGCGGCTACTATGCTTTCCAGTACCTGTGCCTGCGTCTCGAACAGGGTATTGATCAGTTTTTCCTTGTCCGCCTGCTGCAGGGTCTGGGTGACTTCGCGTACCTCGTTCTGCAAGGATTCCAGCGCAGACCGGCGTTGCGACTGCTCGTTTTCGCTGGTCGGTGGTAACACCGACTCCACAACGCGGGCGGCAAACGCAGTGGCCTCCTGCCAGTCTTTTCCTTCCTCCTGCTGGTTGGAACGCAGCAGGATAAAGGTCAGCTTGTCCGCCCAGATACGCTGCAGGAACTCGCGGGTGGCTTCGGGTATCGCCTTGCCCCGGTAGAGCGCCCGTACTTGCTGCTGGGCGCGGTTACGTGCTTCCTGCAGTTTTTCCTGGCCGTTGGCAGCTTCGGTGGTGCGTTGTTCGACCAGGTCTGCGCGGCGGTCGAGTTCATTAACCGCCTGGGTGAATTCCTCCAGCAGGGTGTCGAAAATGCTGACGTCTTCCTTGAAATCCAGCAGTACCCGGTCGACGATTTCCTTCATTTTGGGGAAGATCCCCCGATCGATCTGGCTCTCTTCGACCCAGCGAATGCCGGCCGATGTCATGTCGTTCAGCAGTCTGCGTGCCGCGTGATGTGTGTGGGTAAAGAAATTGCGATCCACCACTGCGACCTTGAGCAGGGGTGTGTGCAGGCGGCTGAGTAACGCCTTGACGACATTGGGCAGATCCTGTTCCTTGAGCATGAACTCGAACAGCATCCCGACCAGTTCGATGACGTTGGTATCCGCCGCCGGCAGTTTGCGACGATCGACTGCGCCGAATATCTTTTCGCGCTCTTCGGCAAGCGTGTTCTGCAGCCGATCGATCAGGCCCTGGTCGATTTCAATATTTTCGATAAACTCGCTGCTGGACAGGCTCGCCGAGCCAGAGCCTGCCTGGGATTGCAGATTGCTGATCTGGCTTACCAGGGTCGTGCCTGCGGCTCCTGTGCCCCCGGAACTTCCATTGGCACCGGTATAGCCATCATCGCCGCCAGCCGCGCCGCCGCCCGCCTGAGCGCTACCGGTATAGCCACCACCGGTGCGGATGGGCGATACATTACTGGCTCCGCCCGCAGCAGCCGGTGCGCCACCGCTGCGACGAACCGCCATGAGTTCGCATATGCGGCCAAACAGTTCATCGCCGAGTTCTGACGGTGTCTGCGTATCCGCCTCGCCGTCCACTTCCGTTCCGGTATTCGCTTCCTGGTCGGCCATGGCGTCGTCCGGTACAAACTGTTCGACGATCTCGATACCACCGGGTTGTTTGCGTACTTCGTATTTCAGGTTCGGCAGGATGCCTTCCTGTATCAGTCGCTTGTTGAACTCATCGTACAGGGTGTCCACATGGCTGAGCACGTACTTGTCGAACAGGGCAATGAACACCAGGCGAATCCGGTTTTCCAGCTCCAGCTCATCGACCGCGTGCTGGTAGGCATGGCCCAGCCAGGCCGGGCCGCCGGGAATTTCGTTTTCCTGGATGGCTTCACCGCTGTTGACCACCGTGAGGCGCTGCTTGAGCGCAAAGATACGGTCCATGATGCGGCTGGACAGCTTGCTGGCGGCATTCTGTGTAGCCACCGCGGTTTCCAGTTCCTCGGTATCGACGAGCGACAGACCGGAAATATTGCCGTTATCCGCGGTGGCGGACTCCTGCTGTTCGGGCTGGCAGGGAAACGCGGTAAAACCGCGTTTCAGTTCGCTGAAGAACTGTTGTTCGATTGCCGTGCGTTTTTTGCGCACTTCGGTCATGGCCTCGAAAAACAGCGATTGCGCCATGTTGTTTTCCGCCTTCTCGGCAAAATCGAGCAGTGCCACATCGGCATTCTCGAACATGCGATCCACAAGGGGGCGCAGATGACTGAATTCCATTTCCAGGCAGCTATCCAGCAGCTTCTGGAATTGCGGTGCGATCGCCATGTCATAACACTCCATTCTGGTGCGGCAAGAGGTAAAGAGATGAATTCTTCGCTAACTAGCGGCAGCGAACATTTCTCTCTTAAGCCGGTCGTGCATCGGAATTCAGGAGTGGTAGGGTTGTAAATACATGCGCATTGAAATGTTAAGAATACGCTAATATACTGAACAAGAACCAGCTGGGACTACAGAGAAGCAAACAGGCAACTGTTTGATTGCATGGAATTTGACAGCGATCAAGGTGGAACGCGTTCGTGGCCGGGTATCGTCCCTGAGGGGACGCAACATTACACAATGACGGGTGGCTGATATGAAACTGTGTGCGCAATGCCGTAAAAAACCCTGGCCCTATGCGATCGCCCTGTTTATCGCGATGTTCGTAGCCTTCGTGACCTGGTGGACGCTGGCCGCTGCCGGCATGTCCCCGCAGGTGAACCGCTGGTGGACCGGGCTGGCCTTCCTGGTGGCGGCGGGCGTGCTGGTGAGTTACATGGTGTCCTGCATGCGACGCCACTGCGCTGAGGATCGGCACAAGGCCTGATTCCCACACGCCATGGGAAGCTGTAACTGGCGGAAAAACTGGAATAAAACAGACTATCTCCTGCCTGCCATACCGGAACCCTGTACGCTGATTTCCCGGGATTCGGGCGGGCACCCGAATGCCGAAATGACGGGTTTTCCAGAAACGATAAAAATTTTAAATTAAAGTTCTTGCATATATTCGCATATTCTGAAATACTCTCGTTCGTGGTTTACAGGTTTCGGTTTACATATTCACGAAGTGGAGAGAGTCATTATGAAGAAGATTGCAACGATGATCGCTGCTGCCAGTCTCGCGGCAGTTTCCGGTTCCGCCAGCGCCTGGTGGGGTAACAACGATGGGTACAACAACAGCTGGAACGGTAATGGCGTAACCGACGGCGCCGCCGACGGCGACTTCGACGGTGGTTTCAGCATGAGCTTCAGCGGTCACGGTCGTGGACGCGGTCACGGTAACGGGTATGGCAACGGCTACAGCCGCGGCTACGGTTACGACG
>DRQL01000168.1 GCA_011371465.1 Gammaproteobacteria bacterium
GCCTGTTCGAGTTCGATGGCGCCATTTTTGCTGCTATCAGCGTGTTCGATTTCAATCTCGGAGAAAAACCGGATGTTATCGTTAAACTCGTGGCCGAGAAACAGGATGGCGCGGTGGAAATCGATTTCATCCTTGCTGTCCAGGTTGTTGTAGTGCATTTCGCCATAGCCGCCGATAACCGTCTCTCCGGCCTTGCCGTGTGCGAACGGACCGTGTTTCGCGCCGAGAGAAGCGGGTGCCTCCTCGTCGGTCCGTGCAGGCGCGGCGACAACTGAATCCAGGGCTTCGCCGGTGGCTTCGACTTTTTCCTCGGTTTCCTGTTGCTGGCGAATCAGCTTCTCTATTTCCTGTTGCTGCCGCTGGATGATCTTCCACATCTCTTCCTGGCTCGGCATTTCCGCCGCCGCGGCCAGGCCGTTGCCTGCCAGAAGCAGGGCGGCAAGACAGGTGCTGGAGCTGGTTATGAATCTCATGCGCGTTTCCTCCCGGTTTTCCGAATGTCATGGTGGCGCGCATTATAAATATTCACAAACTAAATGCAAATCGTTCGCATTAAGATACATATTCTGAGGATGGCTCCCGAGCGCCTCCTGTGTGGACCCGGCCTGTCTAAATCACACCGGCATGCTGGTCGGATTAACGCAGCGTAATCCAGTAAAACATCTCAGTAGGGGTGCCGGGCTTTCCCGGTGGTTGAGCGGCATCGTTGGGTTACGCTTCGCTAACCCAACCTACGGGGCTGTCGATAGCGGTTGCAGGTCGGATTAGCGCAGCGTAATCTGACAAGCTATTGTTATACAACCAATATTCAGACTGGCCGCAGTACCGCGAGCAGCACGATGGCCACCAGCAGGATGGCGGGGATCTCATTGAACCACCGGTAGAAAACAGCCGAGTGGCGATTCTGCCCGGTGGCAAAACGCTGTACCAGCCGGCCGCACAGAATGTGGTAAATGATCAGCATGGCGATCAGTACCAGTTTGATTTGCAGCCACCGCTCGGTTACCGGCCAGTGCCAGCCAGCCAGCAGCCAGACACCGAAGACCGCGGTGAGCACGGCGCCGATGGTCATGATGGCGAACAGCTTGCGTTCCATGATCCTGAAACGTTCGTGGCCGGCTGTATCCGAGCAGTCGACGTGATAGACGAACAGTCGCGGCAGGTAAAAAAGACCGGCGAACCAGGTGACCATGAAAATGATGTGCAGCGCTTTCAGCCAGAGCATGGTTATGTAGACCGGGCCAGCATGTCCAGCACCCTGGCACGGACCTCTGTCATGTCCAGTGCACCGTTTTGCTGTAACACGACCTGGCCGTCAGGTGCTATCAGGAAGGTGCTGGGGGTAACGCTGACGTCACCGAACGCGGTGGCGGCCGCGCTGTCGATATCGAGTGCCAGTGGATAGGGGATCTGCCGGGCCTTGCTGACTTCGACGACCCGGTTGGGCGGATCGTAGGCCATGGCAATGCCGAGGACCTCCAGTCCGCGTGGCGCCAGTTCCTGGTACAGCGCGGTCAGGTGAGGCATCTCCCGGAGGCAGCTGCGGCAGGTGGACGCCCAGAAGGTGACCAGCAGCGGGCGTCCGCGCAGCTCGGCCAGGTTCATTTCCTGGCCCTGCAGGGTGGTCACTGTAATGTCCGGTACCTGGGTAATGCCGGCGGGGGCCAGCCACAGGGATCCCAGGCCGCCCACCAGGGCCAGGAACAGCACGCTTGCCAGGAGATGTTTCAGTTGCATGACGGTGAAATGGTAACGGTTCCCGCCGGCAGGTGCGAGGATACCGGTGGTTACACCTGGTCTTTGTCCCCGCTTTCCACCGCGGGTTCTGCTGGCGCAGCAACCGGCCTCTCCGGCAGAAAGTTCAGCGCCAGCACCCGGTAAATGGGCTCCGGGCACACCAGGCGTGAACTCAGGTAGGCAATGAAGGCCGTGGCCATCAGGGGCAGCAGCAGGCCATGGTTGTCTGTCATTTCCATCACAATGACAAAGGCGGTGATCGGCGTTTGCACCACCCCGGTGAAATAGCCCACCATGCCGAGAATGATGATGGCAGACGTCGGGAAGCCGGGCAGCCAGCCGGATATTTCGGCACCGACACCGGCGCCTGTTGCCAGCGACGGTGCGAAAATACCGCCCGGAATGCCGCTCAGGTAGGAAAACAGGGTGGCCAGCATTTTCATCAGCGGGTAGCTTTCCGGCAGTGTCGACGTGCCGGTGAGGATGGCTTCGGCTTCCAGGTAACCGGTGCCGTAGGCGGTATTGCCGGACAGGAAACCGGCGCCGGCGATGCCCACACCGCACAGGCTGGCCACCAGCAACGGACGGCGCCGGATCAGTGGCGTTATATAGCTGGAGCCTTTGATCAGGGCGGTGCTGAACAGCCCGCCGAGCAGCCCGCCCGCTACGCCACAGACGGTGACCGGAACCAGCATCTGTGCAATGTCGAGTGTCGCCGCGGTGGAGCCGAAGTAGGTGTAGTTACCCTGGATGGAAATGGCCGTTACGCCCGCAAGGAACACCGCGGTCAGCAACACGCCGCTGGTGCGTTCTTCGAAAGAGCGCCCCATTTCCTCTACCGCAAACAGGATGCCCGCCAGCGGGGTATTGAAAGCGGCGGCAATGCCCGCTGCGCCGCCGGCCAGGATCAGTCCCTTGTCCATGTAATGGTGGGGAAACCGGGCGAAGCGGCCCAGCGAGAACATGATGGCGGCGCCAATATGCACGGTCGGTCCTTCACGCCCGATCGAAGCGCCGCTCAGCAGGCCGATCAGGGTGAGCAGGATTTTTCCGAACGCGATGCGAAACGAAAGCAGTACCGTGCGGGAAGTATGCTCGGGGATCTGCAGGGCAGCGATGGACTGGGGGATGCCGCTACCCTGCGTGCCCGGGAAAAACCTTCGCGTTAAAAAAGAGACCAGCATCAGCCCCAGCGGGCAGACGATAAACGGCGCCCAGGGAGAAACGTCCACCAGCAGGTGAAACCAGTTGTTGGTGTGTTCGGTGGTGATGGCGAAACCGCTGGCCACCAGGCCCACGATGATAGCGCCAGACCACAGCAGGATGCGGATTTTCCAGTCATCCGGCGAAAGCAGGGTTTTTCCGGTTTTGCGCAATCGGTGCAGCATGCCAGGGCCTAAAAGGGGGTGTGCAGGCGCGCCATACTATTTTCTTGCCCCGCCACATGCAATCGCCCTGGATGGACAAGCATTTCTATTGTGCGGAGAATAGGACGCTCAATGCAGTGAGACAGGACGGGCAGGGGCAATGATCAAGGTGGGTGTTGTCGGCGGAACCGGATATACCGGGGTCGAGCTTTTACGGTTGCTGGCGCTGCATCCCGGGGTGCAGCTCAGTGTCATCACATCGCGCAGTGAAGCGGGCAGCAAGGTGGCCGACCTGTTTCCCAACCTGCGTGGTTACGTCGACCTCGAGTTCAGTGCACCGGACCTGTCGGTACTGGGCGCCTGCGAACTGGTGTTTTTTGCCACGCCCAATGGCATCGCCATGGAGATGGCCGGGGAACTGCTGGACCGCGGTGTGAAACTGATCGACCTGGCGGCTGATTTCCGCTTGCAGGATCCGCAGCTGTGGCAGCAGTGGTACGGCATGGAACACGCCTGTCCCGATCGGCTCGCCACGGCGGTGTACGGTCTGCCGGAAATGAACCGGGAGGCGATTGCAGGAGCGCAACTGGTGGCCAACCCGGGATGCTATCCCACTGCGGTGCAACTCGGTTTTCTGCCACTGCTGGAAGCCGGCTGCATCGATGCGTCGACCCTGATCGCCGACTGCAAGTCGGGCGTCAGCGGGGCGGGGCGTACCGCCAGTATCGGCACATTACTGGCCGAGGCGTCGGAGAGTTTCAAGGCCTACGCCGTGCCGGGACACCGGCACCTGCCGGAAATCCGCCAGGGGCTGGAACGGGTTACCGGCGCTGCTGTCGGCCTGACCTTTGTACCCCACCTTACCCCCATGATCCGTGGTATCCATGCCACCCTGTACGCGCAACTGGAGGATCCGGGGGTGGACCTGCAGGCCCTGCTGGAGGAGCGCTATCGGCAGGAACCCTTCGTGGACGTCCTGCCGGCCGGCTCGCACCCGGAAACCCGCACGGTCAAAGGGGCCAACCACTGTCGCATCGCGGTTCACCGGGCACCGGATTCCGCTACCGTGGTGGTGCTTTCCGTGATCGATAACCTGGTCAAGGGCGCAGCCGGCCAGGCCATTCAGAACATGAACATCATGTTCGGCTTCGATGAGCGTGACGGTTTGCACGCCATCGGCCTGATCCCCTGACAGCGGCACGATAGTTGCCTTGAACTTCAACTGAAATCATGGTGTCCGGCAAGCGAAAAATTCTGGTGTATCAGCCGGCGTATGCATGGCTGGGCGGCCTGTTGCTGCTGGCTGTCCTGGCCCTTGCGGCGTACCAGCTGTTCGAGGCGGGCATCCGTTACTCGGGTCAGCGTGTGCAACAGCTGACGCAGCAACTGGAAGGGCTGGAGAGCAGCTACGACGCCCTGCAGAAGGCCAACGGGGAGTTGCACGAACAGATTGCGGTGCTCAAGCGTTCCAGCGAGATCGACAGGCGCGCCACGCGCGAGGTGCGCAACGAATACGCGGGGCTGCGCGAACAGGTGGTGGAACTGCGCAAGCAGCTGGCGTTCTACCAGGGCATCGTTTCGCCGGGCAAGGCCAAAGCGGGGTTGAACATACAGCGTTTTCACCTGGAGCCGGCCGGGCAGGAAGGCCGCTTTTTCTACCGCCTGACCCTGACCCAGGTGACCCATAATGAGCGATATGTGCGCGGTGTCGTGGAAATGGAAATCGAGGGGACGGAAAATGGCGGGCCGAAACGGCTGAAATTCGACAGGCTGGCGGCAGGCCATCGCAAGGCGCTGAAATTCAGGTTCCGGTATTTCCAGGACCTGGAAGGGGAGATCCGGCTTCCGGCACAGTTCGAACCGGAAAAAGTACATATCGTGCTGAAAACCAGTGGCAAGGGGCAGCCCCCGGGTATCGAGAAAACCATGGATTGGCCGATCTAGTAAGGTGGGCC
>DRQL01000169.1 GCA_011371465.1 Gammaproteobacteria bacterium
AGCCAAAATAGTTCAGTTCCTTTCTGACGTCCTCGAAATCGCTTTCATCCAGTACCTTGGGTATTCCGCCTGGTGAACACTTCGTAAAGGTAAGGCTGAGTCCGCGAAGCCGGGAATAGTCTCCGCTCATGGCGCCTTGTGTCAGGGTTTTCAGATCGGTATCGCTGTTTGCCAGGCTGAATCCCGAATTGCACACAATGGTATGGAAAAACGTTTCATCCGGCTGGCAGGCCAAATGAAAAAATTGTGTGTATTTTCTGTTTTCTTTTACATATTGCAAAATGTATTGCAGGCAGGGTCTTGTCAGTGCCCACCAGTTTGCACCGGTGTAGGCGGCAATATCCCCGGGCAGTTTCCGTTTGTAGAGCAGCGGCACCAGTTTTCTGAAAATGTGATAAACAAGTTTGCCGGGCATTCGCGTCAACCGGTTCAGCTTGCTGTTGTTAAAGTACACAGACCTGGGATTAAACAACTTATAGTCATACAGGCAAAACGCATTGGTCTTGAATTCACAGCCTACCTCGCTGGTTCTGGCAAACTGCAGGTATTCACTGTCAGAATTTTGCAACATGTCCAGAATATATGCGTTGGATTTAATCGGGTAGTGAACGCCCGACAACAGTACGGCGTATCTGAATTCCGGCACTTCACGTATGGCAGCTTCCATTAATCTAAGCGTCGCTTCGACCTGGCTGTAGCCGCCCCAATATACCTTCACCCTGTCTTTAATAAATCTGATTCTTCCGGTGCCTGGCAGAATTTCCCTGAATTTTCGAATGTCGGTTTTTGCATCTATATGAATAAAGAATCGCACCCGAATATTATCCAGAGCATCAATCATCCTGGCCAGATGGTCGGGATCCCCGTGAGCAACAATTAAATAGACAACGGTTATACCTGGCATGCCCGGCTTTACGTTCTCTTTGTTTTTGGCTGTCATGGCTAACTTCTGATCCCCGTCGTTTTGGCTTTTAAACCATCATAACCTGCTTGTGTTTGCTGGCGCCGTTATTAACAGGACAACTGGTCCCGGCCAACCGGGTCAGTACGATGACGCCGATTACCCAACACGCCATAACCTGCCAGTGTCAGCAGTATTCGTAGCTGAAGCTGTTACGGCTGGCTAAGTCCAGGGGACCACCTGAAACTCAGGCGCGAGAAGTAGTGCTTGTCATATACCAGTGGTACCTGCCGGTCATCACCGTCCAGTGCATTTACCGCCGCGGCAATCGATTGCATCGAGTGGCGGATTGCTTCCGCGTAAGCGCCGCTGGTCCCTTCGACACGAAGACCGATTGACGGGTTGGTATTGATTTCATAAACAGCCGGTTTCTCGCCGTCAAATCCGAAATCCACTCTTCCGTACTCGATGTTGGCAATATCAAAAACGTGACGCATGTAGTCGGCGTACGGGTTCTCCGTCATTTCCTGTACCGAAGCCGCCAGATCTTCCTCCGTGGCCAGCTTGATATCCCCGTATTTGACAAACGGGCTGGCTTCGGTGACCGGGTTGGCTGCAATCATTCGATCTCCGATGCGATACAGGGTGGAGCGGCGGTAGATGTTTTTCCGGTGCTCCCGGTTGATGAATTCGATTACCAGCATGTATTGTAAGGGAAAACCGGAATCGCGCAGCTCATTCAGTCGTCGGACCAGGGTTGCCTGGTCGGGTATCAGGTCCTGGAAATCCTGTTTATGATGGGAGACGCACTTCAGGAAGACCGGGAAACGAGACGGTTCCGGGTCCAGGGCGGCCGGGTAGGCGCGAAACCGGTTCAGCCCGGCCTTGTGGAGCCGGAACAGCAATTCTTCCCGTTGGCAGCTCCTCGCAGGGTCATTGAGCACGCGGATACCGCCCCTGCCCAGTTGCCGGAACAGGTTGCCGGCCATGGCCAGCTCAAAGTGGCGTAACCGGTCCAGGTCGGTGAATATACAGGCGGCTGCCCGGATGCTGGACTGGCGTGCCAGCCAGTTGTAGGAGCGGACCTTGACCACGGCCTTGCGAAACGGCGACTTGAGGATGCCGTTCAGTGGGGGACGATGGCTTGCTGTAGTGAAAAAGTATATCATTAACACATTGTATTCTAATGGGAAAAGACTTAAATCCGGCACCTGTTGAATGGTTGTCCAGAATCTTATAACCTAAGTCGGCGAGAAGTGGCAAGACGTTAACAAATAACACCAAAGAGGTGAAAATCATGAGTAAAATAAAACTGGATGCAACCAAACTGCTCGGCAATACACAGAAAGGCCGCACCATGGCGGGCCAGAAACCTGCGGGCGCAAAACCTGATAAATAAGGCTTTTGTTTTGCTGTGTGCCGGTGGACAGGTTCCGCCGGCCATTGCGCCGGCGTCTGTTGAATGCCTGTCCCGAAATCTGGTAACCCGGGACAGAGAGAAGTGACAAGACGCTAATAAATAACACCCAAGAGGTAAATAACATGGCTAAAATAAAACTGGACGCAACCAAACTGCTTGGCAATACACAGAAAGGCCGCATCATGGCGGGCCAGAAACCTGTCGGCAGAAAGCCTGAGTAGACTCAATCACTCGATAGTGTGCCGGCGGAGTGATTCCGCCGGCCACGCAGATACTCTCCAGTCACTTGATTACGCGGTCGCGCAGTAGGTAACCAGCCAGCCTGGATTCATCAAGTCAATCATGACGGAGTCGCGAAACCGCTTTTTCCCTTCGGTCGATAACGGTCTGCAGGCACGTGCAGCCATACACGCACGACTGCATGAAAGCCTGGCGCATATTTTTGAACAGTGCGAAGGGCATGTCACCATTGACTGGTCCCGCGCTGACATGCTTCTCCTGCGAACCACCACCGGCGAACGTTTGCCTCCCGTCCTGTTCGGCCATTATTTCCGTCTGGTCCAGGTGATCGAAAACGGTACTATGGATGAGGTGCAACAGGCTGTCGATACGCTATTGAACCATGCCTCCGACGCGGATGTTGTGCCCATGCGCGTTCGTCCCCTGGTCCGGCAGGAATTCACGGTCGAGGAAGAAGCGGATTTGCGCCGCGAGTTTGTTTCTGAATCATTACACGATGAGCAGATTCGCCACCTGGATGACAACGGGCTGGCTTCGACACTGGACCAGTTTAACCGGTCGTTGTCGATTCTGCGCACGCACGCCCCACAGACATATGGAGAAATCGATGCGCTTGTCTGCGAGTTTGTACCTGCGCTGGGTCATGCCTGGGAGGGCATGGAGTTTGACGGTTGCAGCAGCCTGGAGCGCTGGGGCACCGTGCTGATCAACGCAAAGCTGCCGAGGACCGATCTCCAGCTTTGTGAAGCGATTACCCATGAAAGCGCGCACAATGCGTTGTTTGCCATGGCGCCGGTCAACTTCCATGTTGAGAACGACCCGGACGAGCTGTACAAATCACCACTGCGCCTGGATCCCCGCCCAATGAATGGCATCTACCACGCCACTTTCGTGCTGGCGCGGATGTGTTTTGCCATGCGGGAAGTTGCGGCATCTGCAACCGCCGGTGTCGCCTTGCAGGAAGAGGCGCTAAAGCTTGCCAGGGAAAGCGCCAGGTTGTTTGCTGACGGGCACGAGGTGCTTGAAAAACATGCCCGCTATACGCCTGAGGGGAGACGTATAATGCAGGACGCCGCCCGCTATATGAGTACTGGTGCAGTATGCAATGAGAATCCCTGAGTTTATTTCCGAAGTATTCCTTCACCATAGTCCCAGCAGTCCAGACTGCATCCCGTGATCTTTTCCAGCTCGTCTTTCTCCGGCAGGTAAACAGACCGGAGGAATTCGATGTCTTCCTTGTTGATTGCATGCCTTGCCAGCACATCAAAACGGTCCAGTAGCCGTCCCGTTTTTGAGCCGATCGCGCTCCTGGAGAATCCGCCTGTATAGTAGCTGAATACGATCCGGGTCCACCCCCAGCTCTTGTGTACTCGTTTACCCGGTTGCGCCGGTCTGAAATCGGGGTCCAGGCCAAGGTAGCTATAGATATCGGTAAGGGTCAGATCCCAGTTCTTTCTGATCTGGTCTTCAAAAATGAGGATACGGAACCGGTCTGAGGGGATGTGTTTCAACCAGGCATTAAGATACCCTGCATACAGGCCGAACTCCAGGATGCGCATCTTCGGCATTTCTGTAGCGACTTTCCTGAGTCCGAGCAGTGGGGACGTCGATCCCTTTTTCATCCAGTGCAGATAGGCGGAAACCGCGCGGCGGACAGGATCGCGCAGTACAACAATGAATCTGGCTTCCGGGAATTTCCCCGAGATGAGTTCGGGAATGGTTGGCAGCGACTCATTGAATTCGATCTGACTGGACGGGTTGTACCAGTAGGGAACGCGGTCATAAAAATAGGTTGTCGATGCCTCGCCGGTCAGCTTGTTCGGGTCCAGGCCCTTGAAATGGTTAAAATACCAGTCGTCGCCTCTGTTATAGAGTTCCGCCGATCCGAAGTAGTGCAGTTCTTTCGGGGAAGGCAGGGAGGTCTCCGGATGCTGGTCGAGCATATTCCATAACCAGGTGGTACCGGCTTTCTGCGCGCCGATAATAAAAAATGCCGGTTCATTTCTTGCTGGCGGGTTCAATCTGTTCTTCTCCTGCAAAGGGGGGATGATGGCTGTATTGGGGGCATAACGGTACAGGCATGACCCTGAAGCCGTATTCAGTAACTGAATTGAAATCAGCCGCCGCCCGGCATTCGCAACAGTATCCTGCCCGCCCCAGGCTCAAAACGAACCAGTGAAGCCCACCGGTACCCGGCTTCCAGTTGTCGTGAACTCACGAGCAACAACAAAACTGCCAGGAACAGCAAAGACGCAAAAATTGCCCCGGAGACGTTTTGCGATGCCATGCTCGCAGGGAGCAGGCTGAGAATGATGTTGCCCAGACTGTAGCTCAGCAGTGAGGAACGGGAAAACGAAAGTGGTACCCGGGTCCAGCCCGGCATTTTGCTGTGCAGGGGAATGATCCGGGACAGGACAAAAAGCGTCGCTGCGCAGGCAATCAGCCCGACTGCGTAATAGCCGATGTGATTGTGCGAACGATACTGGTAGTTGGCGAAGCGACGGATTACGCCTGACAGTGAGACGTCCGCCGCCAGCCAGGCGACGATGGCCATGCATACTGCTGCCATCGCGAGCAGGGTGTAGTTGAACTGTTTCAGGCCGGCCTGTTTCCAGTTGTGCAGGCTGGCGGCAACCAGCATGCCGGCGAATACAAACGTCATGCCGTGCCAGACGCTGGGACCATCGAGCGTGCTGCCTGTGCCCAGCAGGATGCCGGCCAGGGCGTCCAGTCGACCCAGGGAGACGCCTGAATACTGGTCGAGGATAGTATCCCCCAACCAGATGGTGAACAGCATCATTACCAGCGACAGGGGGCCTGTGCGGCAACGTATCCAGATAATGGGAATGGCAAGCAGCATGGCGACACTGTAAAGCCGCAGGATATTGCCGAAGACGGCGCTATCCATAAAGAACATCGCGTGGGTGGCTTGTGAAAGCGTGGTATGCCCGCCGATTACCCCAGCGATCACCGTTAACTGGTACCCCAGGTAACACTGGGCGCTGCGCAGAACCAGCCGTCGCACCACGCTGGGCAGACCGTTTTCCCGCGCTTTCCGGGCGTACACCAGTTCCAGCATCATGCCGAACATGAAGACGAACAGGGGGGTGGCGGTGCGGGTGAACAGCTTGATTTTCAGTGCATCGTCGCCCAGCGCCGTAAAGCCGCCGAAGGCGATCATGGCGTGTGAGAACAGCGCCAGGACGATGGCATACGAGCGGGCTACATCGATGAAATTGAGCCGTGACAGTGTTTTTCCGGTCATGGTGTGCTCGTGCAACAATGGGTTCCTGACGGTTGATCGTGCTACCCGAATGATAACGCAAGTACCGGCAAAAACCTGATTCCGGTTTTGCTATCGCTGCAGGTGCGGCAAGCAATCCCTGGTGTGTTGTTCCGTGCCGGGTTTCCGGTCATGGCTGATCATCCCTTGCCCCGCTTTCCCGAATATGCAATGGAGGTGCGATGCGGTGGTTCAGCACCCGCTATTCACGGCACAGCCGTTGAGCAGTACGTGACAGCCCGTGGTCAACTCATCGGGACTGGTTTCCTGTATCGGTCAGACCGGGCAATAATTGATGTGGGAGGGTAGAGCGCCGGCCGTGGACTAACAGGCGCGCTCCAGGGTTCCCTCGGCAGTATAGCCGCCGGTGGGGGCGATCAGTTTGCCGGTTTTGTTCAGGAAATCGCACCCGCTGTTGATGTTTTTCGCATATATTGCATTGTATTATCAGTTGGTTATGAATTTATGTCTCCATTAACGGTCGTCAGCTGTGCGGCTGACCGGGGCCAACAGCCAATTCAGAAATCCCCCGGGCAGTGATATCCAATGGCGTAGATGCGGAAATGCATGACCCCCGCGGAATTTACGTATAATGCCGTTTCCGTCCCTGCATGACCGGCCCGATCCGGCAAATTTTCTATGAGTAATCAACCCACTGACACCAGTATCCAGGATGCCATCCAGACCATTGACCCGGGCGAATCTCTTGCGGAGATTCGGGCAGCGCTGGCAAAAGCCCGGAAACACCTGAAAACCATGCCGGACGACAGCAATCCGGTCGACCGGGCGCGGGCGCTGCTGGATGTGGCGGAGCCCCTGATCGGCCTGGGGCAGGGTGCGGATGCCTGGATGCATGCACGCGAGGCCTTTTCGGTTTTTGTTGACTACGAGCAGTGGCAGGATGCGGTCGAGGCGGCGGATGTCCTGTACCAGTCCGAGCAGCCGGACTCGATCGCGGCGCTGGGGCAGGGTATCTGGCTGGCGGTGACCTACCCGGTGAAGGCGCAGAGTACGGTGACGCTGCTGGATCACGTGATCGACGAAACCCCGGACGACTCGGACGGTGCCGTGGTGGCGGCGATGGTGGCGCATTACATTGCCGGCCTGCGCACCGATGGTGAAGAGAGGGACAGCCTGACCTTTCTGACCACCCAGATGATCGCACGGGTCGCCAAACGGCACCGCGGCATCGAGGACCAGGAGACCCTGGATACCTGGATTGAAATGTACAAACTCAACGATGTGCCCGAACTGCTCAAACGGCTGGGTACGGTAGTGGATGTCATGGTGGGCGACAAGTGGTGGTTCGACCGCGATGAGCTGCGTGCCCGGCTGCCTGTGCACTAGCAGGACATGCAGAAAATTCCATCAAATCGATTGCAGGGCGCTCACCCCGCAGGAGCGCCGGCCTTCGGCGCGAAGGTTATGGTCCACTAGCGCATGTCTCCTCCAGCGAATGACCCGCACCAGTACCGGTACATCGATCAACACGCAGCACTGGCTGACTTCTGTGCGTCGCTACAGGGTGTTGACTGGATTGCGCTGGATACCGAATTCATCCGGGAAAAAAGTTACTACCCGCAACTCTGCCTGGTCCAGGTCGGAGTGCCCGGGCAGGCCGCCTGTATCGATCCGTTACGCATCGGGGACCTGTCACCGCTGTTTGAATTGCTCTATGACCGTTCCATCATCAAGGTGCTGCACGCCTGCAGCCAGGACCTGGAGATTTTTGTGCACCTGCGGGACGAGGTGCCAGGCCCGATTTTCGACACCCAGCTGGCAGCCCCCCTGCTGGGCCTGCCCGAGCAGATGGGCTACGCCAATTTTGTGAAGGATCGCCTGGGCCAGTCGCTGGACAAGACCCAGACGCGCACCGACTGGTCGCGCCGGCCGCTGTCCGACAAGCAACTGCGCTATGCGGCGGATGATGTGCGCTACCTAGCGGATATCTATCCGGGATTCCGCGAACAGCTCGACGAGCTGGGGCGACTGGAGTGGCTGCAGTCAGAGTTTGAACCCTGGGAACAGCTGGAACGCTACCGGCTCGATCCGGCGCAGGTATGGAAGCGCATCCGCGGGGTGGAAAAACTGCGTCCCGCAGCATTGTCGACGGTGCAACTGCTGGCGGAATGGCGTGAACGACTGGCACAGGAACGCGATCTGCCGCGCAACTGGATTTTCAAGGACGACGTGCTGATCGATATTGCGCGCCTGGCGCCGCAACAGCCGGCTGAGCTGAAAAAGATCCGCGGCCTGGCGCCCAAAAGCGCGGATCGCTGGGGAGAGCGGATGATCGCCCTGGTCCGGGAAGGAAAGCAGCGTCCGCCCGAACCCCTGCCCGACTGGAAGAAGCGCACCCGGCCCAGCGGACAGGAAGAGGCACTGGCGGATATCCTGCACGCCCAGTTGCGTCTGCTGGCGGAGCGGAACCACATCAACAGTACGGTGCTGGCAAGCCGCAAGGACCTGGTCGCGCTGGTGCAGGGTGACGAGGATGTGCCGGTGCTGCACGGCTGGCGTCGTGAAATGGCAGGCAACGAGTTGCTCGCCTTGTACAACGGCAAGCGGACCGTTTCAGTCAAAGACGGGAGTGTCGAGATTTCAGCGCCGGATTTTAAGGGAAAGGCTGATTGATGGTTATATTCCCGTCATTGCGAGCGCAGCGCGGCAATCTCGAAGTGGGGCATGTGTCGTCAGGAGATTGCCGCGCTGCGCTCGCAATGACGGAGTAATTTGGAACACCCTTAGCATTGAAACAGGAGAAGTATGAATGTCTTCAGAGATTGATGAATTAACGGTCCAGTACGAGGAAGACGGTCTGGTGACCGTGAAGGAACTGGATAAAAAGGTCCTGACCAAGGGTGCCTGGTCGACGATTATCTACCGCTACCAGGACTGGGACCGCAGGAAAGAGGAATACGGCAAGGACAAGTACACCATCCGCCGCTACCAGAAGCGCAACGGCCAGTACCAGCAGAAATCCAAGTTCAATATCTCCAGCGCGGACCAGGCGCGTTCTATTATTGAAGCACTGGAAGGCTGGATCAAAGATCAGGAAAGTTCCGGCTAAAACGTCATTGCGAGCATCTCATCGTCATTCCGGCCTTCGCCGGAATGACTGATGGTCAGTGCCGGCATGGCGGTGACCAGCACTGTAGGTCGGATTAGCGAAGCGTAATCCGACAAAGCACCCGGCACCGTAGGTCGGATTAACGAAGCATAACCCGACAAAACACCTCAACGCCGGATGCCATAACCGCTGCGCAGCAGGTAAATCGCACAGCCGTACAGCACCAGGATAAACCCGATAATAATGGCATAGGACAGCCCGATGCTGAGGTCCGAAACCCCCAGGAAGCCATAGCGGAAGGTGTTCACCATGTACAGGATGGGATTGACCCGTGACACGTTCTGCCAGAACTCGGGCAGCATGTGGATGCTGTAGAACACGCCGCCC
>DRQL01000170.1 GCA_011371465.1 Gammaproteobacteria bacterium
ATTGCGACCTCAAGCCGCCCACCTGCTGCACCGGGGTCCACTGACACCAAATCCGCACCGCCGAGTGTCGAGCCTTTGTCAGAAGAAACACCGCCAATGGCCGATCCAGCAGCGGAAACAGACCTTTCCACCACGCCGATAATACCGCCCCCCGGACAGACGCAGGCCACGCGGAATCAACCACCGGCCTTCGAGGACGGCAATGCCGTCCCGACCGAATCCGGATCTGCGCACCATAAAACCCGGCAAACCGATCGGAGTTCAGTTGTTGAAGGAGAGAGCGGGCCCGCTCAAACCCCGTTGGCGGTATCGGAAACGGCCTTCGGTGGCCTGTTCTACCTGGTGGGCCGGGTACTCGAGCTGGAGCTGGGTGAACAGCTGTGGTATGCCGGCCTGCTCGAGAATCCGGTGCTGTATCATGCGGCCCGCCTGCTGACCGGGCCGGCGGCTTCAGATGACCCGGCACCTGCGGTCTTTTCCGGTACTGACCCAGGCTCGGCTGTCCCATTTCCAACGGTCGAGGATTGGGCGCTGGCCGAAGTCCGTGACAAACTGCTTGCGACCCTGACAGCGGAGCTGAACCGGCACCTGGACAAAGGGGCTGCTGGCAGCGCCATCGCTGCCGACCTGGACACCCTGGCGACGCTTTTTTTGCTACGGTCTTCGATCGATTCCACGGGGCCCGCAGAACAGCTGGTCGGCCTCACAGCCGCTGCCCCGGCCTTGCTGTTCCTGCGCCGTGCGGGCCTGCCGGAGAACCCTACGGACCTGCTGCCGATACTGACCATCCCGGCGACCCTGTTGATGCCACGGGGCCGCCTGCTGGTGACCATGCCAATGTCGGCCATCGACCTGAATCTGCGTCGGGCCGGTCTGGACCAGAACACCGGCTGGGTACCCTGGCTGAAGCGCAAGGTCGAGCTGGAGTATCTGTGAATTGACCCCTTTCAGGGCCGCACCTCACCCTGTGCGGGCCAGGACAACATACAGCAAGTAACCCCACCTGATTCACGCTGGTGGCTGGCGCCTGAGAGAACGTTTTGAAAAGAATCACTTTTCCAGAATATATCGAATCACCCGGGGGTAAAAGGCGCCAGCCGCCACCATGAATAAGGCCAGGTAACAGGAAATGCGCAGCCATTCATTACAGCCCAAGGGACCGGATCTGGGCCCTGGCCGACCGCTCGATTCCCGTACACGAAGCCGCATGTACGATGCTTTCGGTCAGTCGTTTGATGATGTGCGCCTGCACGAAACGAGCAGGGCCCGCCAGATACTGAGATCCGAAAACGCGGTGGCCTTGACGTATGGAACCTCCATCGCGCTGGACCCAGGGGCACTCCCCGCACCGGACAGCCTGGAACGCGACGTCGTTTTGGCCCATGAGCTCGCCCATGTGCAGCAGCAGAAGGCCGGACATGGCAGCGCCACCGCAGCCCACGAGGAATCCGCCGACATAACTGCTCTCGCCGTGGCGGGCAGACTGGCGGGCAGCTCGGCCCGGCCGACACCCGGGATTCAGTCAGCTGGTCTGACCCTGCAGCGATGCAGCAAACCGGTCGAAGATGCTTTGAGCAACAGGCGTCCATTTACCGCAAAGCTGGCTCGCGAAGCATTGCGGAACTATCGTGGCATGAGCCCTGCCGACAGAGACAGGGTCATCGCACTCTATTACCCGACGGGGACCTATTATCGGCTCCTTCACGCCTTGCCGCCTGCCGACGCCTCGGGGGCATACGCGACCGAGGTCCGGGATATGGAGCAGCGCATACAACGTCTGGCAGCGCGAAGTTACGCCCGGCGCCACGGATTGACCAGCGAAGCGGCCATGGCCCAAGCCCAGGCAAACATGATGCACAAACGAAACCTGGCTGCTGCGCAGGCGGCTCACGGGCCCTCACCTACTCCATCGCAGATCGCGGCAGAACAGGCATCACAGACTGCGAGCACCTCGATTGCGCCCAGCAGCAGTACCCTGTCGGCGGCGCAGATCGCAAGCTGGACCGTGCGGGCCTATGCAGCCGTGGCCACTGTGGTCAGTCACGCTGCCGCCCACCATCCAGAACTCCACCTCAATGTCGCCGATTTCCATGTCGACGTGGCGGGAATCGAGAATCGCGGAGTTGGCGTTGTGGCCTATGGCGGCAGGGTCGGAGGGCGCAACGTCTGTGTCGTGGGACGTCCTTTTGTACGGCTTGTCGACGCAAATCCGGCCTATGTCATGAGCGTGGTGGTTCACGAACTCCACGGTCATCCGGAATATGGACCTTACGGGGTCAGCGGAACCGAATACGGACTGGAACTCTATGACAGGGCAGCAGCCCTCATGCCAGGCTATACGCAACCCACAGGCCCGGGGCGGACCGCGGAGATCGACGCATACGCCTACCAGGAAACCGAGATCTACTCGCTGCTTCGCTCGTTACCCTACCATACGGCGCCAACCGCTGCGGATGCGAGTGTGCAACCCTTGTCGATCGATCCGGCCTCGACCGTCAACGCACGAATCGGGCTCATCAAACGGCAGTGGACGCCCATCGTGGGACAATCTCTGTTGCGGGGTCTATACCAGCGACTTCGTCATGATCCACGGATCACACCAGACGCCCTGAATGCATTCAGGCAGGGAATTCGCAACAATTACAAGGGTGCCGAGGCATCCATTGCGGCAGCGATCCTCGCATGAAGATATCGGTGCCGGCAGCGCTGCTGGTCGCATTGAGTGGGCTGTGTGGGGGGCCGGCCACCACTTCCGGGGTCAATTCGACATCATCAAAAGAGGCTTTTTCCGACATGCGGGACACTGAATCGGGTAAGCAGGATGCGACATCTTTGAATAACCGTACGCCTGCCAACGAGCATGCCACTTCATCTGGCGATCCGGGATCCGGACCTCTTCTCCCAGTCAGAATTCAAGAGCACCTCGCCCTGGCGCTGCATCCTTCGGGGCGCCGCGCGGACGAAGATGCGCGCCAGCAAGCCATTGAATGGCTGGTCACCCATAGCGGCGAGGTGCACCCGTATTTGCTCGAGTGGTTGCGCCGGGAACCGGAAGGCCCATACGCCTTGGCCATTCTGGACCTTCTGCCCGCATTCGCCGAACCCGGCGCAGTCCCGGTACTGCGGGAGGCGCTGTTCAGCAGCGACGAGTATGTGTCCGAAATCGCAGGCAAGGCGCTCGGCCGTCATCCTGCCCCGGCGGCGGAAGCAGCGCTGGCAGAAGCAGTTGCCTCCCCAATACCCCATGTCGTTGCAGCCGCGGCAGATGGATTCCTCGTGCGTGGCAGCCGGTCCGCGTGCCAGCCCCTGCTCGCGGTGCTGGCAACACCCGATCCCATTGCCCGGTACCATGTGATTCAGGCAGCGTTCCGTTTGGGCTGCTTGTCCCAACAACAGCTCGCCGGGGTGGCGTCGAACGACCAGGACCCGGATATCCGCCGGCTCGCCGCAGGCGCCGAGGCATCCGGTCAACGGACATCCGG
>DRQL01000171.1 GCA_011371465.1 Gammaproteobacteria bacterium
CAGCAGGCCGAAAATCTCGCCGCGCTGCACACGGAAACTGACGCCCTTGACCGCATAGAAATCGCCGAAGCGGCGTTGCAGGTCTTTTACCTCGATAACGGCACGGTCGTCCGCCGTTGCCGCGACGGGATGGGTAACAAGGTCGGTGACCGGCTGCGTGACCGCTGCCTGCTCACCCTTGAGTGCAGCGATGAACGCGTCCTCGAAAATCGGCTCGGCCGGCCTGATGTCCAGGTCTTCGATACTGGCCAGCGCTTCCGGTAAGGCCGGCATGCCGCCCTGCACCGTCACCACACGCACCTGCTCACCCTCGATAATGGCATCGACAATACCGGGCACGGCACTGAGCCGGCCCTGCAGGGTACGCTTGCCGAGTGATCCTGCACGGACATGAAAACTGCGGCCACGCATCGGTTCGCTGAAACTGGCCGGGGTGCCCTGCCCCAGCTGTTTGCCCTGGTGCATCAGGATGACTTCGTCGCAGCGTTCGGCCTCATCGAGATACGCCGTACTCAGCAACACGCTCATGCCTTCATCGCGCACCTGCCGGTAGACGATTTCCCACAGCTCACGGCGCGACACGGGATCGACACCCACGGTGGGCTCATCCAGCAACAACAGGCGGGGTGGCCGCACCAGCGTGCAGGCCAGGCCCAGCTTCTGTTTCATACCACCGGACAGGCGCCCGGCCAGGCGTCGGGTGAAGGGGGCCAGGCCGGTCATGTGCATCAGCTCGCGGTAGCGAGCGGCGCGCTCGGCTATGGGCACACCCTGCAGGTCGGCGTACAGGTCCAGGTTTTCCTGCACGCTCAGGTCTTCGTACAGGCCAAAGCGCTGTGGCATGTAGCCTACCGAGGATTGAACGGCCAGTGGTTGTTTGACGACGTCGATGCCCAGCACTTCGATCACACCGGTGTCAGGCATCAGCAGACCGGCCGCCAGGCGCATCAGCGTCGTCTTGCCCGCGCCATCGGGACCGATCAGACCGGTTACCCGGCCAGGTTCGGTACGGATATCAACCGCATCCAGCGCCTGGACAGTCATGCCGCCGGCGACAAAGGTCTTGCTGACAGCCTCGAAAACGAGGGCCGCTGTGGTCCCCACCTCAGCCGTTCCCCTGCTCCGTACAATCCGGGGCTTTCTGACCAGGCTCCGGTTTTGGCTGGTCGAGTGGAATGGTTACCGTGGCCGGCATCCCCAGGCGCAGCTCGTCCTGCGGGTTGCACACGTACACGCGCACCTGGTAGACGAGACGGGTGCGCAGTTCGGGAGTTTCCACGTTCTTGGGGGTAAATTCCGCGGTGGGGGAAATAAAACCGATCCAGCCTTTGTAGACCTTGCCCGGGTAGCTGTCGGTAGTGACATCCGCCGACATACCGAGCGCCAGCTTGCCCAGCGTGGCTTCCTGCGCATAGGTGCGCACCCAGACCGGGTTGGTCAGCGCCATGGTAAGCACCGGTTTCTGCGGCGAGGCCATATCACCCGGCTCCAGTATGCGGTTGCGGATAATGCCGTCGGCGGGGGCAAACAGCTCGGTGTCCTTCAGCACTTCCCCGGCCAGTGCCAGTTGCGCCTCATCCACTTTCAGCATGGCCTTCGCTTCCTCGATATCCTCGATGCGCGGGCCTTCCACCGCCAGCGCCAGCGCTTCCTGGGCCACTTTCAGGTTGGCGCGCGCGGTATTGAGGCTCGCTTCCGAATCATCGACCGCCTGTTTGGACGCCGCGTTCTGTTTAAACAGCTTTTTGTTGCGTTCGAAGGTAAGCTCGGCATCAATCAGTTTGGCCTTTGCGGCGGCCACATCCGCCCGGGCCTGGCGTATTTCTTCCGGCCGGCTGCCGGCCTCCAGGCGTGCCACTATGGCCTTCTGTGACGCCACTTTCGCTTCTGCAGCGGCATACTCTGCCTGCATGCGTTCCCGGTGCAGGGTCGCCACCAGCTGCCCCTTGCGTACCCGGTCGCCTTCCTGCACCAGCAGTTTGTCGATGTGTTCACTGTTGTTGAAGGTCAGGTCCACCTCGCGGATATCCACATTACCGTACAGCACCAGGCGGTTCGCATCGCCCGTATCCTGCCGGTTGCCGTACCACCAGCCGCCGGCCGCAATCACCAGCACCAGCAGAATGACCAGTGCCCTGATTTTTGCTTTTTTGTTCATTACTGCTCCTGCCGGTTGAACCTGATGGTTCCGGATCGTTCTGATTACTCCGTCGTTGCGAGTAGCAAAGCGACGAAGCAATCTCTGGTGAAGCTCAATGAATCAGGGAGCCTCTGATTAATTCGTCATTGCGAGGAACGAAGTGACGCGGCAATCTCCAACAGGTTGATATCATTGCCTGGGATTGCCGCGCTACGCTCGCAATGACGGGAATTCTGAATTAATCAGAGGCTCCCTGGATTCCGTCATTCTGGCGTATGCCAGCATCCAGAAGTTCCAATAGCCTGGATACCGGCATACGCCGGTATGACGAATTCAAGAGGCCGCTGATTAATTCGTCGAGACCTCCTGCTATTCCCTGCCCTTGAGTCCCAGCTTCTCCTCCACGCCCAGAACCAGTCGCGTGGTTTTCAATACTACATCGGGATTTAGGCTCATGGAATCGATCCCTGCCTCGACCAGGAACTCGGCCATTTCCGGGTAATCCGACGGTGCCTGGCCGCACAGCCCGGAGTGACGACCGTTGCGCTTGCAGCCTTCGATCGCCATGCGGATCATGGCCTTTACGCCCGGATCGCGCTCATCAAACTCGAAAGCTACCACATCCGAGTCCCGGTCGACACCAAGCGTCAGCTGGGTGAGATCGTTGGAGCCGATGGAAAAGCCGTCGAAAACAGTGGCAAAGGCATCGAGCTGGATGACGTTGTTGGGGATTTCGCACATGACGTAGATTTCCAGCCCGTTGTCGCCACGCTTCAGGCCGTGTTCAGCCATGGTGGCAATGACCTTTTCGCCCTCCTCCACACGCCGGCAGAAGGGGATCATGAGTTTGACATTGGTCAGGCCCATGTCGTCTCGCACGCGCTTCATGGCCGCGCATTCCATGGCAAAACCTTCCGCATAGGAAGGGTGGCTGTAACGCGCGGCGCCACGGAAACCCAGCATGGGATTCTCTTCCTCCGGTTCAAACCAGCGCCCGCCCAGCAGGGTAGCGTATTCGTTGGTCTTGAAGTCCGACATGCGCACCACTACCGGCTTGGGATAGAAAGCAGCCGCGATGGTGCCTACGCCCTCGGAGAGACGTTGCACAAAGAACTCCATGCCGCTGCGGTATTGTTCCGACAACGCCAGCACCTTTTCCCGCTCCTGTTCGTCCTCGACCCGTTCGGGGTGCAACAGGGCCATGGGGTGCGCCTTGATATACTCGTTGATAATAAATTCCATGCGCGCCAGGCCGACGCCGTCATTGGGCAGGAAACTGGTTTTGAAGGCGATCTCCGGGTTACCGAGATTGATCATGATCTCGGTTGCCGGCCGTTGCAGGTCAGAGAGGTCGGTCTGCTCGATGTTGTATTCAAGCTTGCCGGGATACACGCGGCCGATATCACCTTCGGCACAGGATACCGTCACCAGGTCACCGTCATTGACCACACGCGTGGCTTCGCCGGTACCGACCACGGCCGGGATGCCCAGCTCGCGGGCAATGATCGCTGCGTGGCAGGTGCGCCCGCCCCGGTTGGTGACGATGGCGGCCGCCGTTTTCATCACCGGCTCCCAGTCGGGCGTGGTGGTATCGGAAATCAGCACCTCACCCGGCCTGAAATATTTCAGGTGGTCCAGGTCACAGATGACCCGCGCCTTCCCGACCGCGATTTTGGCGCCGACTGCGCGGCCGGTGATGACCGGCGTCTGCTGGTGAGCGGCAAGATGATACTCCTCCAGCATGCTGCCCTGGCGTTGCGATGCAACCGTCTCGGGACGCGCCTGCACCATGTAGAGTTCGCCGTCGATACCGTCCTTGGCCCATTCCATGTCCATGGGCTTGTTGTGGTAGTGCTGCTCGACGCGGATGGCGTAGTCGGCCAGCGTCATTGCCTCGTCGTCGCTGATGCAGAAGCGCGCACGCTCGCCGGGAGAGGTCGTCACATTACGCACCGTGTGACGGGTGCCGCCACGACCGTAGATCATTTTCAGTTTCTTGCTGCCCAGCGTGCGGCGCAGTACTGTGCGGTGTCCCTTCGCAAAGGTCGGCTTGTGCACGTACAGTTCATCCGGGTCCACCGCACCCTGCACCACGTTCTCGCCGAGCCCGTAGGCGGCGGTAATAAATACCACGTCCTTGAAGCCGGTTTCAGTATCCAGGGAAAACATGACGCCAGAGGAAGCCAGGTCGGAACGTACCATCTTCATGACGCCAATCGACAACGCCACCTTGAAATGGTCGAACCCCTGATCGATTCGGTAATGAATGGCGCGGTCGGTAAACAGGCTGGCAAAGCAGCGCTTGCAGGCATCCAAGTATTCGGCCTCGCCGCGAATGTTCAGGTAGGTATCCTGCTGACCTGCAAAGCTGGCGGTCGGCAGGTCTTCCGCGGTGGCCGAGCTGCGGATCGCCAGGCTCATGTCCTCGCCGTATTCCTCGCGCAGGCTGCGGTAGGCATCCAGCATCTGTTCACGCAGGTCATCGGGCAGCGGCGCTGCGTAGATAATGGAACGCGCCTGCGCGCCACGTTCGGCCAGGTCGGACACGTTGTCGGGGTCAAGACCTTCCAGGGCGGCGCGTAACGGATCCCAGGCACCGGCGCTGTCCAGTACATAGCGGTAGGCATCCGCGGTGGTCGCGAAACCGTTGGGTACTTTCACACCCTGCGGTGTCAGCTCCCGGTACATTTCACCCAGCGACGCATTCTTGCCACCGACCAGCGGCACATCCTGGATACCTATCTCCTTAAAGAAGCGTATGAAATTAGTCTTATTACCCATTGTATTTCCATTAGTTAATGTGGACTATTCTGCGCATACTGGTGTACACTCCACCCGTATCCATGA
>DRQL01000172.1 GCA_011371465.1 Gammaproteobacteria bacterium
CGCCTGTTGTGGAAGTGGCCGGTGCTGATCGCTCTGACGGGTCTCGCGGTGGTGTTGAGGTAAGGTGGTGCTATGAGTAATGAACTCGAAAATATCCCGGTCCGCCAGGAACTGGAAGTGCTGCAAAGCGGGCAGAAACGTACCAACCCGCTGGCCAACGTGTTCGACGGGCTGGTGAAATTCTGCCAGTCGCGCTCCATGTTCATGCTGCATTACTGCACCGGTTGCGGCGCCATCGAGCTGCCGCCGGCGATGACCTCGCGCTTCGACATGGAACGGCTCGGTATCCAGCCGATGGTGACCCCGCGCCAGGCGGATATCCTGCTGATCACCGGCTACGTCTCGATCAAGACCCTGAAGCGCATCATCCTGACCTATGAACAGATGGGCTCGCCCAAGTACGTGATCGGCATCTGTTCCTGCACGGTCAACGGCGGCATGTACTGGCAGAGCTACGCCACCGCCAAGGTGCTCAGGGACTACCTGCCGGTGGATGTCTATATTGCCGGTTGCATGCCCAGGCCCGAGGCCGTCATCAGCGGTCTGCGGGAGCTGATGGAAGACATCAAGAGCGGGCGTGCAGACAGCTGGAAAAAATATTACCAGCACTATGACTATTACCTCGGCAACCAGCAGAAGCTGTTTGGCGAGGACTGGCAGACGCCGACGGACATCATTGCCGAGGCACGACACTATGATCTGATGACCGAACACACGTTGGGCGAACACACGGCCCTGCTGGAGAAACACCAGAAACCGCTGGAAGCGCTGGAAATGCGCCTGACCGCGAAAACACACCGCAATGATCCGCAGTAAAGAGCACAACGTGAAGAAAGAAACAGGACAATGAGCAAAGAACTGAACCTCTGGCTGGACAATCTGCTGAGCGATATCGAAAGCGTTCAGTTCCGGCGCAAGAACTCCCGCCGGGTGCGCGTCGATGTCGGTTCCGAGGCCCTGCCTGCATTGCTGGAGCTGTTGCAGGGGCGTGCCAGTTACGTACACCTGTCCGCGATCACCTGTGTCGACTGGATCGAGGACGGGCAGTTCGAGCTGGTCTACCATGTGTGGTCCTACGAGACCGGGTCGCTGGTCTCGGTACATACCCGTATCCCGCGTGACCCGGGGGTGTATCTTTCCATTTACGATCTCTACCAGCCCGCGGCTTTTTTCGAGCGTGATATTCATGAAATGTACGGCCTGTTTTTCGAAGGCAGCCCGGACATGGAGAAATTCATCCTGACCGAGTGGAACGGGCCGCCGCCGATGCGCAAGGATTTCGACGGTGAAGCCTTTGTCAACGAACATTTCCACTGGGAGCAGTATCACCCGCAGTGGCTGAAAGACCTCGAGGAAGAGGGTGGCGGCATCACCACCCGGCCGGAGGATGTGCGCTGATGCGGCCGGAAAATTACCAGGCGAAAAACCAGCCGCCCAGTCACGAATTCGAGCTGAACTTCGGTCCCAACCACCCGGGGATCGAGGGGAACTATGCCTTCAAGGTAAAGCTCAACGGTGACACCGTGCTGTCGGCGCGTGCGGACGGCGGCTACCTGCACCGCGGCTTTGAAAAACTCATGGAGGGCCGGTTGTGGATCCAGAATATTGCGCTGGTGCCGCGCATCTGTGTGCCCGACCCGGTGCCGATGGAAGTCTGTTACTCGCTGGCGATCGAGGAACTCGGTGGCCTGGAAGTACCCGAACGCGCCCAGTGGATCCGCGTCATGCAGCTGGAGATGTCCCGCCTGGCCGCGCACCTGTTTGCCTTCGGTGGCCACGCGGCCACCACCGGCATGTATACGCCCATGTTCTGGGGCGTGGCTGACCGGGACCTGATCCTGGACCGTTTCGAGGAACTGACCGGCGGGCGGGTCTACAGTATCTACAATATTCCCGGTGGTGTGCGGCGCGAGGTGCCGGACGGCTTCCTGGAGCGTATGAGCAGCCTGCTCGACTACCTGGAATCACGCCTGCCGGATTACGATAACCTGTTTTTCAGGAACCAGGTGTTCATCAAGCGTGCCCGCGATGTTGGCGCCATGACCCAGGAACAGGCGCTCAAGTGGGGGGTAACCGGCCCCAACCTGCGTGCTACCGGGCTGGCCTTTGATGTGCGCCGCGACGATCCCTATCTGGTGTACGACCAGCTGGATTTCGACATACCGACCGAGCCGGGGGGAGATGCCCTGTCGCGCAACCTGGTGCGCCGTTCGGAACTGAAACAGAGCATCCGTATCCTGCGCCAGGTGATCGAGCGCCTGCCGTCGATCCGGGGTCCCATCCGCTGCCCGATTCCTAACCCGCTGGCGTGGAACGTGCCGGCCGGAGAAAGCTACACGCGCGTCGAGTCCTCCAAGGGCGAACTGGCCTACTACGTGGTTTCCACCGGCGGTGACAAACCCTACCGTGTACACGTGCGCGGCCCGTCCAGCATGCACGCTGTACAGGTGCTGGAAAATCTTGCCGTCGGCAGCCGCCTGGAAGACGTTGCACAGATCATGTTCTCGCTGGATGCCTGCCCGCCGGAGGTCGACCGCTGATGTCGGACATCCCCTACAAGGACAAGGGCAGCATACTGGGACCGCTGAAGACGCTGGGTTTCTTTGCCCGCAAGCCGGTCACAGAACCTTTCGAACCACGCCCGGCGGCGGACAGCTACCGCGGCTTCCACGTCAACGACTGGGAAAAATGCATCGGTTGCAGCACCTGCCAGAAAGTCTGCGACAACGCGGCCATCACCATGGTGAAAATACCGGGGCTGCGCGAAGACCCGGTGCTGGGGGTGCGCAACGAGCGTCCCGCCATCGATTACGGGCGTTGCTGCTGGTGCGGACTGTGCGTGGATATCTGTCCGACCGGTTCCATATCCCTGACCACCGAGTATGTGCACGTCTGCCGTGAGAACGAACTCGACAGCTATTTCGTACTGCCGGATCCCAACGGCATACACGGTAAACATTTCGACAAGGGCTGGGACAAGACGGCGGATGCCGACCTGGTGGACCTGCAGCAGCAGTCCATGGGGGAGATCGAACCGCAGCAGCGCGACGACAACTTTGACGAGATCGTCCACGGTTTTACCAGCCAGCAGGCGATTATCGAGGCGTCACGTTGCGTACAGTGCGGGATGTGTCACGATTCCTGTCCGACCCACATGCACGCACCGGAGTATATCCGCGCCATCTGGGAAGGCAATGCCGAAGAAGCGGTACGGCAGATCTACCGCAGCAACCCGTTCTCGCACGTGTGCGGTCGGGTCTGCACCCGTCGCTGTGAAACGGCCTGTTCCATCGGTCGGCGCGGTGACCCGGTAGCGATCCGCTGGCTGAAACGCTACGCCATGGACGCGGTGTCCGATGAACGTATTCGCGAGATCGCGGCCGAGGGCAAGGTCGATTATGTCAGCGGCAAAAAGATTGCGATCATCGGCGCCGGGCCGGCGGGGTTGACCGCGGCGTATGACCTGGTGAAAAAAGGGCACGATGTCACGGTATTCGAGGCCCTGAACAAGCCCGGCGGCATGACACGTTATGGCATCCCGGAGTACCGGCTGCCCTATGACCGGCTGGACGCCGATGTGGAAGTGATTACCTCGCTGGGTGTCACCATCCGCTACAACACGCGTATCGGCC
>DRQL01000173.1 GCA_011371465.1 Gammaproteobacteria bacterium
ACAGACAGAAGGCATTCTTCCAAGATCTCGGTGGATTCAATGATCAAACGATTCTGCTACTGGAAAACCTGACACGGCAAGCATTACAGAGAGAGACGCCAAGCCGGTTTGATGTAGAAGCCAGTAAAAGGTTTAACGATGGCCTGTTAAACCTGAAGTTTGCGATAGAAGACCTAACCCGTGCAGTTGGCAACAAGCTGTTCCCTCTGCTCAACAAGTTCACTGGCGGGTTTACCAAGTATGTAAACAGCCTGACAGGAGCAGATATAGATAATTTTGTGGACCGTGCAGAACAGTTGGTGATGGAATGGTTTGCAAAGACAAAGGAAATGGTGGGCAAGCTTGGCGAAATTGTTGATGCGCTTGCATACTTGGTTAGTCTGTTTAAGAAAACACCAATTGACGAGAAAAAGCTGGAAGAGAACAGGAAGTTTATGGTTCCGGGCGGTCAATTATTCCCCGGTTCATTCACTTCTCCATCTACCGGCAGCCAACAGAACGTGTTTAACATGGAAGTAAACGTGCATACAGCAGCGACAGATGCACAAGGAACAGGCGAAAGCGTAGCCAGTGCAATGCGTGTAGAGTTTGACCGACTAGCAAGCATGGTGCGCACGGAAGCTCTCATATAATGAGCGAAGTACAAGCAAGAATTCAATACCTGTTTAATCAGGTAATCAAAGAATACTTTGATGAGAACGAACCTTATGTCCAAGTAGTGCTAAAAAGGATAAACGGAGACTTTAAATCCTACGAAGCAAGAGTGTATTACGACAGGCTGAAACTGATAGCACCCATACCACGGGGACTAGACAAATTGATAACGATATACGAACAGGAACGGCCATACCGCATAGTACCCACGGCAAGGCTGGTATATAGCCAGCCTGCTAACTAACAGCCCTAGCCTGCTGTACGGCCCTGTACGGCTCTCTTCTCCCTGCTACCCCTATAGCAGCCCTGTTGATTGATTCGGTTTTCTCTGTAGCTCTGAAACAGTATAAGAATTAAAGCGTTATGAATGGTGCCGAGGAGAGGACTTGAACCTCCACGGGGTTGCCCCCACTAGCACCTGAAGCTAGCGTGTCTACCAATTTCACCACCTCGGCATGGCCGTACCGGCAGGCCGCCTGTACGACAGGCCGCGAACTCTACCGGCCCGATTTGGGCTTGTCAATTCCGGCAGGCTGTCCCCGCCCGCACGTTTCGATTTTCCTTTGCTGGCCAAAGTGGTTAGCATGCGCGCATGGTAAAAAGACGTAAAAAACAGCGCAGTAAAAAACCGCGCTTTGGCAAGGACCCGTTCGCCGAGCGCGAGGCGGGAAAATACGATACCCCCATCCCCAGCCGCGAGTACATCATGTCGGTGCTGGAAGAAGCCGGTCGTCCGATGTCCCGCGAAGAGCTGGGCGAGGCGTTTGGCCTGCACCGGGACGAGGATATCGAGGCCCTGCGGCGTCGCCTGCGTGCCATGGAGCGCGACGGCCAGCTGTTACGGAACCGCCGCGGCGGCTATGGCCTGGTGGACCGCATGGACATGGTGCGCGGCCGGGTTATCGGCCACCCGGACGGCTTCGGCTTCCTGGTGCCGGAGGAGGGCGGCGACGACCTGTTCCTGGCGCCCCGGCAGATGCGCCAGGTGATGAACGGTGACCGGGTGGTGGCGCGCGTGGTGGGCATCGACCGGCGCGGGCGCCGCGAGGGCGCCATTGTCGAGGTGCTGGAACGCAATACCCACAACGTGGTGGGGCGTATCTATTTTGAAAGCGGCATCAGTTTCGTGGTGCCGGATCACAAACGGCTGACGCAGGAGATCCGCATTCCGCCGGATGCCGTGGGCGGCGCGCGCCACGGCCAGTTTGTCACCGCGGAGATCGTGGAACAGCCCAACAAGCGTTCCGGGCCGGTGGGCAGGATCGTGGAAGTCATCGGTGACCACATGGCGCCCGGCATGGAGATCGACGTTGCCATGCGCGCCCACGAAGTGCCGCACGCCTGGCCGGACGCGGTCGAGAACGAGATCCAGGGCCTGGCGGAAAAGGTGTCGCCGGCAGCAAAGCGCAACCGGGTCGATCTGCGCAGCCTGCCGCTGGTTACGATCGACGGCGTCGATTCGCGCGATTTCGACGACGCGGTGTACTGCAAGCGCACACCCAATGGCTGGAAGCTGATGGTGGCGATTGCCGACGTCTCGCACTACGTCAAGCCGGGTACCGCGCTGGACCAGGAAGCGCACCTGCGCGGCAACTCGGTGTACTTCCCGGAGCGCGTGATACCCATGCTGCCGGAGATCCTGTCCAACGGCCTGTGCTCCCTGAACCCGGATGTCGACCGCCTGTGCATGGTGTGTGAAATGACCATTGACCGGCAGGGCAAGGTGACGCGCTCGCGTTTCATGGAAGCGGTGATGCGTTCACACGCGCGCCTGACCTATGACCAGGTGGCGGCCATGCTGGTGGAGCGCGATCAGAAAACCCGCGCCCGCTTCAAGCCGCTGTTGAAGAGCCTGGAAGAGCTGTACGACCTGTACAAGGCGTTCAGGAAGCAGCGCGAACGACGGGGTGCCATCGATTTTGACACGACGGAAACGCGCATTGTGTTCGGTGCCGACCGCAAGATCGAGCGCATCGTGCCGGTGCACCGCAACGACGCCCACAAGATCATCGAAGAATGCATGATCGCGGCCAATGTCTGCACTGCGCGTTTCCTCAGCCGTCACAAACTGCCGACCCTGTACCGCGTGCACGAAGGTCCGCAGGCCGACAAGCTGACTGACCTGCGCGAGTTCCTTGGCGAACTGGGCCTGTCGCTCGGTGGCGGTGACAAGCCCCGCGCCAGCGATTACGGCAAACTGCTGAAACAGGTTCGCACACGCCCGGATGCGCACCTGATCCAGACAGTCATGCTGCGCTCCCTGTCCCAGGCGCGCTACAGCCCGGAAAACATCGGCCACTTCGGCCTGTCACGCGAAGAATACCTGCATTTCACTTCGCCGATCCGGCGCTACCCGGACCTGCTGGTGCACCGCGCCATCCGCCACCAGTTGCGCAATGAGGCGCGCAGGAAGGAAAAGGGCAAAAATGCACGCCTGGCGAAGTTCCCTTACACCGAAACCGACATGTGCGCGCTGGGCGAGCACTGTTCGGTCACCGAACGGCGTGCCGATGACGCTACCCGCGATGCGGTGGACTGGCTGAAATGCGAGTACATGCTGGACAAGGTCGGCGAGGATTTCGGTGGCATCGTCAGCAGCGTGACCTCGTTCGGTATTTTTGTCGAGCTGAAGGATATCTACGTGGAAGGCCTGGTGCACATTACGGCATTGCACAACGACTATTACCACTTTGACCCGGCCGGTCACCGCCTGCGCGGCGAACGCACCGGCAAGAGCTACCGGCTCGGTGATGAAGTCGAGGTGAAAGTGGTGCGTGTCAGTCTGGACGACCGTAAAATCGATTTCGAGCTGGCGAATGCCGGGCCGGATGATCACGAGCCGGCCCGGCCGTCGAAAAAGAAGTCCGGCCGGCGGGGCGGGCGTCGTTCGGCCAACAAAAAGCGGCGTAGACGCGACTAGCGGCGGGAAGATGAAGGCAGCATGAAAAAAGCGGAGCGCGTCTTCGGTCTGCACGCGGTCACCAGCCTGCTTGAACGCAATCCCGCCAGGGTTTCCCGGTTACTGGCGCTGGAATCCCGCGACGATGCCCGTATGCAACAGGTGCTTGCGCTGGCGGAAAAAGCCAACGTGCCGGTGCGGCGGGTGGCGCGACGCGAACTCGATGCGCTGGTGGCCGGTGTCAGTCACCAGGGCGTGGTGGCGGAAACCGGGGGGGCGCCGGGACTGGGGGAAAAAGACCTGCAGTCCTTTGTGGAAGCGCTGGCACGGCCGGCGTTCCTGCTGGTGCTGGACGGTGTGCAGGACCCGCACAACCTGGGTGCCTGCCTGCGCAGTGCGGAAGCAGCCGGGGTGGATGCGGTGATTATCCCCAAAGACCGTTCAGCACCGCTGAACTCGACAGTACGCAAGGTCGCCTGCGGGGCAGCGGAGACGGTGCCGGTGGTGCGCGTAACCAACCTGGTGCGCACCCTGCGCGCACTGAAAGACGCCGGTGTATGGATTTACGGGGCGGCTGCCGAGGCGGAAGCGACGCTCTACGAAACCGAGCTGCGCGGCGCACTGGCATTGGTGCTGGGTGGGGAAGGCAAGGGGCTGCGGCGCCTGACGCGGGAACATTGCGACGGGCTGCTGGCCATCCCCATGGCGGGTTCGCTGAGCAGCCTGAACGTATCGGTGGCGACGGGCGTGTGCCTGTTCGAAGCCAGGCGCCAGCGGGACGGTACCCGCAAGTCGGAATGAACATGCTGACAGAACATTTTTCCCACTGGTCCTGAAGGAGGATTTGGAATGAAGTCATCCCTGATGAAACGGATTGTCGTGTTGCTGGTCTCGGTTTCATTTTTCAGCACGTACTCGCTGCCCGCCTGGTCAGGCATGGTCACTACCGACCAGCTGTTACAGCAGTCCGGGGCGCTGGACAAAAGTGCGCTGCTGGGCATGCTCGATCGTGAAGATGTGCGCCAGCAGCTGATCGAACGTGGCGTGGACCCGCAGTATGCAAAGCTGCGCATTGCCGCACTCAGTGACGCGCAGGTCGAGGAACTCCGTGGTCATATCGATACGCTGCCCGCCGGTTCCGGCATCGTCGGTATCATGATCGCGGTGCTGCTGGTGCTGATCATCCTGGACATTGTCGGCGTCACCAACATTTTCAGCTTTATCAATTCCCCGGCGAAGTAAGCCCGTGGGCGGGGCGGTGAAGCGCAGGGTGTGCCTGGCAGGCGCGCTCTGTGCTTCGTTGCTGCTTGCCGCCTGTGCGCCGTATCCCGTGGTGCCGACCGATCCGGCGCTACCGCGCTCGCGGGAACTGGTCGATACGCCTTTCTTTCCCCAGGAACAGTACCAGTGTGGTCCGGCTGCACTGGCCACGGTGCTGAATAGCGCGGGTGCCGGGGTATCGCCGGAACAGGTCCAGCCGCTGGTGTACCTGCCCGGCAACAAAGGCAGCCTGCAGGCGGAAATGCTGGCGGCGCCGGTTCACTACGGTTATCTGGCGGTGCCCTTGCCTCCCAGTCTGGACAGCCTGTTACAGGAGTTGTCCGATGGGCGCCCGGTGCTGGTATTGCAGAACCTGGGTGTGGCGATGTTGCCGCTGTGGCATTACGCGGTGGTGATCGGTTACGACCTCGATCGGCAGCTCGTCTACCTGCGCTCAGGGCGGGACCGGCGCAAGGTGTACGATATTCGGCGCTTCCTGAAGACCTGGTCGCGCGCCGGGCACTGGGCGCTGGTCGCGGTGCGGCCCGGCGAGATACCGGTGTCTGCCACTGCACAGGCCTACCTGCAGGCAGCCAGTGCCCTGGAACGCCGGCAGCGACCGCAGGCGGCCCTGCAGGCCTATCGGGCGGGAACCCGGCGCTGGCCGGAGCAGGCCCTGCTCTGGGCGGCAAGCGGAAATGCCGCCTACAGCCTGGCGCGTTATGCCGAGGCCGAGGCCGCGTACCGTACCGCCCTGTCGCTGCAGCCGGGCAAGCCCGCCATTATGAATAATCTCGCCCTGGCGCTGGCCAGGCAGGATTGCCGGCAAACCGCGCTGGAGGTGCTGGCGTGTGCCGCCCGGGCGGCGCCGGCGAACCCGGTCATCGACGATACCCTGTTGGAAATCAAGGCCATGCCTCCGGGTACAGGGGGCTGCCGAGCGTTTGACTGTCCCGTGCCCGGTGTTGGCCGGCGGCCCTGACAGTGGTTGCGCAATGGCCGCCACTTGCGTAGAATTCGCCCGTTTTTGCGCGCTCTTAAGCGCGTGACTCCTTGCTTTTCGCACGGGCGGAAGGCTGCTAATCCACAGGGAGCATTACATGCGTCACTATGAAGTAGTATTCCTGGTCCATCCGGACCAGAGCGAGCAGGTGCCCGCGATGATCGAACGTTACCGTTCCACCATCGAATCCGCGGGCGGCAAAATCCACCGTCTTGAAGACTGGGGCCGTCGTCAGCTCGCCTATCCCATCCAGAAACTCGCCAAGGCCCACTACGTGCTGATGAATATCGAGTGCGGTACCGCCGAGCTGAGCGAGCTGGAAAGCGCCTTCCGGTTCAACGATGCCGTGCTGCGCAACATGATCATTTCGCGCAAGGAAGCGGTTACCGATGCATCGCTGCTGGTCAAGCGCAGCGATGACCGGAAAGACAGCGACCGCGAAGCGGCGCCGCGCAAGCCTGCGCCCGAGGCGGCAGCCCCCGCGGCCCCCGCAGCGGAAGCGCCCGCCAGTGATGCGGGAGCGGAAGAAGAAGGTGGCGGCGCCGGGTAACGGCACCTGGACGATACGCTGGAACCGAATGAGCTGGTGTTTGCCGGCCGTTTGCTGAAGCCCGCAGAGATACGCGTTACGCCGGCCGGGATACCGATTGCCCGCTTTGTGCTGGAGCACCAGTCGCGGCGCAGCGAGGCCGGGCAGTTGCGCAAGGTGGAATGCCGCCTGACCGTGGTAGCCAGCGGCAAGGCATTGACCGCTGGCATAAGCGACTGGTCCCCGGGCACGCGCGTACAGGCAAAAGGCTTTCTGTGCCGCGCCGGATACCGGGCTCCGGACCTGCGTATTGAATTACATGCACTGGAATTACAAACCGTCGCCAGCGACGGCTGATTATTTTTAAAGAGGTACTCACATGTCCCGTTTTTTTCGTCGCCGCAAGTTCTGCCGTTTTACCGCAGAGGGCGTAAAGGAAATTGATTACAAGGATCTTCAGACACTGAAGAACTACATCACGGAAACCGGCAAGATCGTGCCCAGCCGAATTACCGGTACCAAGGCCAGGTACCAGCGCCAGCTTGCCACTGCGATCAAGCGTGCGCGCTTCCTGGCGCTGTTGCCGTACTGCGATTCGCATAAAGGGTAAGTACAGCGGGGGCCGTAACCGGCCACGCAGGATCTGGTAAATGCGCGCGCTGGCCGGTCTGATCGTTGCGGGTCCCTTGCAGGCGGTACTGGTCATCGCACTCTGTACCGTCCTGAGTTTTCTTGCGCCGCCGTTGACGTCGATCCTGAGTTACGGCGGTACCGCGGCGCTGGCGCTGTTCAGCCTGTCCCGCGGTGCGCGCGCCGGCGCCTTGGTGATGCTGGGCGCAGCGCTGCTGACCGGCCTGCTGGCCAGTCTGCTGGTGCAGCACGGACTGGCGGTGGCCATGACTTCGCTGCTGTTGTGGGTCCCGGTATGGCTGGCGGCGGTGGTGCTGCGCGAAACCCGCTCGCTGGCGATGGCGATGCTGGTGTTGAGCGGGCTGGCCATGGCGGGTGTGCTGCTGGTCTTTATCCTGTTTGGTGACCCCGGGCCCTGGTGGCTGGCGCACCTGCAGGAGATGCTGGACAGCGTTGCTGCGCAACAGGATGTCGATCGCGCGGCGCTGGAGGAATTCGCGCAGCAGGTAGCGCCGTTCATGACCGGCGCGCTGGCTGCCGGCCTGAGTTTCGCGGCGCTGGCCTGCCTGGTGCTGGGACGCTGGTGGCAGTCCCTGCTGGTGAAGCCCGGCGCGCTGCGCGCAGAGTTTTACGCCATGCGCCTGAACCGGGTCCTGTCGTTACTGGGCCTGGGCATTATCGCGCTGGCCGCGCTGGATTTTGGTGTACTCAGCAGCCTGGCGCTGCAGTGGGCACTGGTGGTGACCGTGCTGTTCCTGTTCGTAGGGCTGGCAGTGGTACACGCCACGCTGGCGAACCTGAAGGCTGCGCGTGGCTGGTTGATCGTCATTTACATATTGATGAGTCTGCTGCCGCAGGTCCTGTTGATGGTGGTGGCCGTGGGCATGCTGGATCCCTGGCTGGATCTGCGCCGCAGGACAGCGAAAGCTGAAACGAACTGAATCTGAATTGAAGCCGTGTGCATAGGGTAGGGTAAAACGATGGAAGTCATTCTGCTGGAAAAAGTTGAAAACCTGGGCAGCCTGGGTGACCGGGTAAACGTTAAACCGGGTTACGGGCGTAATTTCCTGATTCCGGGCGGCAAGGCCATGCCGGCGACCGAGGAACACATCAAGGCCTTCGAGGAACGCCGCGCCGAGCTGGAAAAAGCCGCTGCCGATGCGCAGGCGCGCGCCGAAGCGCGTCGCGATCAGCTGGCGGACATGACCATTACCATACAGGCCCGCGCCGGTGACGAAGGCAAGCTGTTCGGGTCCATTGGTACCGCTGACATCGCGGCAGCGATCGTCGCCGCCGGTGTCGAGGTCGAGCGCAGCGAAGTGCGACTGCCCGAAGGCGCTTTCCGTCAGCTGGGTGAATACAACGTGCTGGTGCATTTGCACACGGATGTAAACACCGAAGTCACGCTGGTCATCGAAGCCGAATAAGCCGGCTTGCAGTACCTTGCTGCGATGGCATGGCAAGAGAAATTTCAATCAACCCGTCATTGCGAGCGTAGCGCGGCAATCTTTTTCAGCCTGGCACCAGACCCGGGAGAGATTGCCGCGCTACGCTCGCAATGACAGAAACTGTTCTGGTTGGCCAGGGTTTTTCAAGGTATTGTTTTTTCTGGACACAGGGTGTCAATCTGTATCCGGATCACAGGCGCTCATTGTCCATCGGCCGGGGCCCGCAAATTGCGTGCTTGAGCCGGCCACGTCCCCGCGAGTATGCTCTGTACATCAGCCACCGGGCTGCAACCAGATGAGCGTTTAGTCGGAGGACGGATGCCGGAAACGGTACAAACGGCCAGCACGGTCGAATTCAGCAGCGATCGCCAGAAAGTCCCTCCCCATTCCATACAGGCCGAGCAATCCCTGCTGGGCGGCCTGCTGCTGGACAACCGCGCCTGGGACCAGGTTGCCGACCTGGTCAGTGAAACCGATTTCTACCGCCGCGATCACCGCCTGATCTTTGCCGCCAGCCGGCAGCTGATCGAGCGCGGCGACCCCTGTGACGTCATCACCCTGTCCGAGTGGCTGGAGACCCAGGGGCAGCTCAACGATGCCGGCGGACTGGCCTATCTCGGTACCCTGGCCAAGGACACCCCCAGCGCCGCCAATATCGCCGCCTACGCGAAGATCGTGCGCGAGAACTCGGTGCTGCGCCAGCTTACCGAAGTCGGCACCGAGATTGCCAACAGCGCCTATTTTACCGAGGGTCGGGATTCGTCGGCGTTGCTGGACCACGCCGAACAGCTGGTGTTCCGGATCGCCGAGCAGGGCAATGCGCGTGGCGCCGGCTTTGCCAGCATCCGTGACCTGCTGACCAAAGCGGTAGACCGCATCGACGAACTGTTCCACCAGGACAACCCGTTGACGGGCATCGCCACCGGCTTTACCGACGTCGACGAAATGACTGCCGGGCTGCAGGCCTCGGATCTCATCATCGTTGCCGGCCGGCCCTCGATGGGCAAGACCACTTTTGCCATGAATATCGCCGAGCACGCCGCCATTCGCGATGGCCGGGCGGTGGCCGTGTTCAGTATGGAAATGCCGGGCGAACAGCTGGCCATGCGCCTGATGTCCTCGCTGGGTCGCATCGACCAGACCAAGGTGCGTACCGGCAAGCTGGACGATGATGACTGGCCGCGCCTGACCTCGGCGGTCAGCATCCTCTCGGAAGCGCCGCTGTTTATCGACGATACGCCGGCGCTGAGTCCGACCGAGCTGCGCGCCCGCGCCCGGCGACTGAAGCGCGAACACAACCTGGGACTGATCGTGATCGATTACCTGCAACTGATGCAGGTGCCGGGCCACAAGGAAAACCGCACCGGCGAGATCTCGGAGATCTCCCGCTCGCTGAAAGCCCTGGCCAAGGAACTCAATGTGCCGGTCATCGCCCTGTCGCAGCTGAACCGCAGCCTGGAACAGCGCCCCAACAAGCGGCCGGTGATGTCCGACCTGAGGGAATCCGGAGCCATCGAGCAGGATGCAGACGTCATCATGTTCATCTACCGGGACGAGGTCTACGACGAGGACAGCCCCGACAAGGGCACGGCGGAAATCATTATCGGTAAACAGCGAAACGGTCCCATCGGCGTGCGCCGCCTGACCTTCCTTGGCAAGCACACGCGTTTCGAGAACTTCACTGCCGCCGATGCCTATACCACCAGCGAGGATTATGCATGACGCGCCCCGTGCGGGCGCGTATCAACCTGCAGGCACTCGCGCACAACCTCTCCCAGGCCCGCAGGGCTGCCCCGGACAGCCGCATCATGGCGGTGATCAAGGCCAACGCCTACGGGCACGGGGTGATACCCGTGGCGCGCGCGCTGGCGGGCGCGGATGCTTTTGCGGTAGCCAGTCTGGAAGAAGCCATGCAGCTGCGCGAGGCCGGCATCCGCCACGAGATCCTGTTGCTGGAGGGGGTGTTCGACGCCGGTGAACTGGAACTGGCCGTGACCCACCAGTTGCAGCTGGTGGTGCACTGCGAGGAGCAGGTGCGCTGGCTGGAAAAATTCCGCTCCGGTGCTTCGGTACACCTGTGGCTGAAAGTCGATACCGGCATGCACCGGCTCGGTTTTGCGCCCGATGTCGCACAGGCCATGTGGCAGCGCCTGCAACGTCTCAGCTATGTAAAAACCGGCGGCCTGCGCTGGCTGTCACACCTCGCCTGCGCCGATGACCGGTCCAGTCCGGTCAATGACCGGCAGCTGGAGCGCTTTGCCGAGGTGATGCGCTTTTCGGAAAGCCTGCAGGGCCGCAGCGTCGAGGGATCGCTGGCCAATTCCGCCGCGCTGCTGACGCGCCCGGACATGCACTTTGACTGGGTGCGGCCCGGCATTATGCTGTACGGGGCGTCGCCGTTGTTGCCGGAGGACAGCCCCGGCGCTGAGCTGCGCCCGGTAATGACCTTTGAGTCGCGACTGATCGCGGTGCATCAGCGGCGCAGGGATGAGGCCATCGGTTACGGACAGACCTGGGCCTGCCCTGAAGACATGCCGGTGGGTATCGTGGCGGCCGGTTACGGTGATGGCTACCCGCGCCATGCACCCGGCGGAACGCCGTTGCTGCTGAATGGCAAACCGGTCGGGCTGCTGGGTCGCGTGTCGATGGATATGCTGTGCATCGACCTGCGCAGCCAGCCACAGGCGCAACCCGGTGACCCGGTGGTGCTGTGGGGCGAGGGACTGCCGGTGGAAACGGTGGCGCAGCAGGCCGGTACCATCAGTTACGAGTTGTTCTGCAAGCTGTCGCCCCGGGTGCCACGGGTGTATGAATAGACCGGAACCGTAAGAGAAGGATCTCGCGATGGCCAAATCCAGTGTGATGTACCAGTGCAGTGACTGTGGTGCCCAGTCCCCCAAGTGGGCCGGGCAGTGCGCCGATTGCGGTGCCTGGAATACCCTGGTGGAAACCCTGTCGGTAGTGCCGGCCGGCGGCAAGACGGCCCGTTTTGCCGGTTATGCCGGGACTACGCAACCTGCGGTGCAGCGGCTGGGCGAGGTGCAGCCCGGGCAGGAAACCCGTATCCCGGTGGGCATGGAAGAATTCGACCGGGTGCTGGGGGGTGGCCTGGTGGCCGGTTCCGTGGTGCTGATTGGCGGTGATCCCGGCATTGGTAAATCGACCTTGCTGTTGCAGGCGCTGGCGGCTTTCTCTGCCCGGCTGAAAGTACTGTATGTCAGCGGTGAGGAATCCCCGGAACAGGTGGCGTTGCGTTCACAGCGGCTGGGCGTTGATGCCGACCAGGTGTGCCTGCTCGCGGAGACTTCGGTGGAGCGGGTGCTGGAACATGCGCGCCGGGAAACGCCGCAGATCATGGTGATCGATTCCATCCAGACCCTGTACACCGAGGTGTTGCAGTCGGCCCCCGGCTCGGTCAGCCAGGTGCGCGAGAGTGCGGCGCAGCTGGTGCGCTTTGCCAAGCAGACCGGGACCGCGCTGTTGCTGGTCGGGCACGTGACCAAGGAAGGCACCCTGGCCGGACCGCGCGTGCTGGAACACATGGTCGATACCGTGCTGTATTTCGAAGGCGACGCCGGGGGGCGTTACCGCATCGTGCGCGCCGTCAAGAACCGTTTCGGCGCCGTGAACGAACTGGGCGTGTTCGCGATGACGGACAAGGGCCTGAAGGAAATCCATAACCCGTCCTCGATCTTCCTGTCACGCCACGAACAGCCGGTGGCGGGCAGTGTCATCATGGTCACCATGGAGGGGACGCGGCCCCTGCTGCTGGAAGTGCAGGCGCTGGTCGATGACAGCCAGCTGGCCAACCCGCGCCGGGTTTCCCTGGGTCCCGAACAGAACCGGCTGGCCATGCTGCTGGCCGTGCAGCACCGCCACGGTGGTGTGCAGATGAGTGACCAGGACGTATTCGTCAACGTCGTCGGCGGTGTGCGCATCAGCGAGACTGCGGCGGATCTGCCGGTGCTGCTGGCGGCGCTGTCGAGTTTCCGTGACCATGCGCTGCCGAACAACCTGATCGTGTTCGGTGAGGTGGGACTGGCCGGCGAGATCCGGCCGGTGCCGAACGGCCAGGAACGACTTCGTGAAGCCGCCAAGCTGGGTTTTCAGCATGCGCTGATTCCGGCCGCCAATGCGCCGAAGGGTGGTATAGAAGGTATGGAAATTCACGCAGTGACGCGCTACACGGACGTGCTGGAGTGGTTCACCCGCTAGTCGTCATGCCTTCGCGGTCAGGGGATTGCTCCTACCGGCGGCGCAGGACTCCTGGTCGCGGGGGGTGCCGTTAACCCAGTGCTGAAAGCTCCCGTTCCAGCAGTTCCGGTTCGCCGAGGTTGAGTTCGACCAGGCGCCGCAGGTGGGTGATGCTGTCGACGTCGATGTCCTTGCACTGCAGGCCGAGTTCTTCGTCCTCCTGGTGGGCTACCTGGACAAGCATGTTGATATCCGGTCCACCTTCGAGGTGGATGGCAAGCCGGTAGTCCTGTTGCGCATCTGCTTCGAATCCCGACGGTAACCTGACCAGGGCGCCGTGCAGGGAGATATCGATCAGGCCGGAATGCCATTGCCGTGTTTCCAGTGACAGGGTGACCGGCACATCGAAGGGGATGCGGCTGAACTGCCGTTGTTCGGTCTGCTCGCCGGGCTCGACCGGGGAGTCCTGTACGGTAGCGGCATCGACAAAGTACTGTAGCTGCAGTTCGCCAACCAGGATGCGGTCACCGTTCTGCAGGCGGTGCGCATTGTCGTCGATGGCCTGCTGGTTGAGTTCCGTGGCCTGTTCGCCCTGCAGGTGCGACAGGTAGTAGCCGTCCTCGCGCCGAGAGATGACCGCGAGATCGCCATCCGGTTTGCCGATACGGGTAAAGGCTTTTTCGAGCCGGATCACGCGCCCCAGGTGCTGCCCGCTCTGGATCTGCATCCAGCCGGCAGGCGACGAGCCGGTGGGAGCGGGTTCCGCAGCGGTTGCGTCGGTGGCTTCCGAATAGACCAGGGTGTGCTTGCCGACCTGGATGTGATCACCTTCGCTCAGGGTGCAGGCGCTGTCGATGGCCTGGCCGTTGACTTCAATCACCGCGTCGTTGCCGGCGGGCTCGATTACAAAGGTTTCACCATCACGGCGGATGCAGGCGTGCCTGGGTGCGATGGCCAGGCTGTCTATTTCGAGCGTACAGCCCGCTTCCCGCCCGATCAGGCAGTCCTCGTCCTGCAGGGTGATCACCCGGAGTTTGCGGTCCTTGAACGACAGTGTAAGTTTGGCCATGTCTGTCCCCCCTGGTTAAACAACGGCCGGCGTGGCCCAATCTGATGCCGCTACGTTCCCGGCCCGCGCCGGTGCTGTTCGCGCCCGCATGGTGGCTACTGTTTTTCCTTGAGTTTCAGGGAAATGGAATTGATGCAATAGCGCAGCCCGGTGGGTGGCGGGCCGTCCTCGAACAGGTGTCCGAGGTGCGCGCCGCAGCGCGCGCACTGGACTTCAACGCGTTTCATGCCGTGGCTGAGATCTTCCTCCGTATGGATGGCCGCCGCTGACAGGGGTTGCCAGTAGCTGGGCCAGCCGCTGCCGGAATCGAATTTTTCGTCCGAGCGGAACAGGGGTGCATCGCAGCAGGTGCAGTGATAGACGCCTTCCATTTTGCAGTCATGATACTGGCCGCTGAATGCAGGTTCGGTGCCCTTGCGGCGGGTTACCGCGAATGCTTCCGCGCTCAGCTGTTGCTGCCATTCCGCTTCGCTTTTGCAGATTTTCTCATCCATAGCCGCGTTACTCCGTCGAGGTCACGGGACGGCGCTGGTTGGTGTGCACGCGCAGCGTCTTGACCAGGTTGCCCTTGGTTTTCACGATATCCACCGGGTAGCCGGACAGCAGCAGGCTGGTGCCGGGCCGCGGGATATCCTCCAGGTATTCCAGCACCATCCCGTTCAGTGTCTTGGGGCCGTCGACGGGCAGTTCCATGTGCAGGGAACGGTTCAGTTCGCGTATGCTGGCGCTGCCGTTGACCAGGTAACTGCCGTCTTCTTCCGGCGTGTAGTCGCGACCGGCCGCCGAGGGGTCGGTGGTGAATTCGCCGACCACTTCTTCGAGGATATCTTCCAGTGTGGCCAGTCCCTGGATATCGCCGTACTCGTCGACCACCAGGCCGATGCGCCGGCGCTCGCGCTGGAAATTCAGCAGCTGGCGATTGAGCGGTGTGTTTTCCGGGATGAACAGGGGTTCCTTGATCAGTTCCTCCAGCGTTTCCCGGTCCAGCCTGTCGGCCATCAGCAGTGGCAGGATCTTGCGAATATGCACAAAGCCGATCACGTTGTCGATACCGCCCCGGTAGACCGGCAGGCG
>DRQL01000174.1 GCA_011371465.1 Gammaproteobacteria bacterium
CTACATGCTGTTGTCCTGGTACGACCGCGACCGGGATTTCGAATCGCCACAGCACGCCAGCGAATGTCACCAGGACAGCGCGGTTCCCGGATACGTGGATTACGGGATTCACCACGGTGCCACGCTGAAGGTGGATATCGAGCGGGGGCGGTTTGTTTTTTTCTATCTCCCCGTGGGAATGGTTTCCTGAGCGCAGAGGGTCGGGTGTAACGCTGTTCGCGGTCAGGGGACCGCTCCTGCGGGAAGAAAGGTGCTATGGGTTACGCTTGCCGGGTATGCCCACCTGCAGCATGCCCTTGCCGAACTTTTCGCTCACTGCGTCGATGGTCTGCAGCACCCGTTGCGGGTTGCGGCGCGCTTCTGCTGGCGCGAACAGGTCTGCCTGGGCGGTCTCCTGCGCTGCCCAGTCGCTGATGCCCACGCCGATGAGCCGCACAGGCTTGTCCGGCAGCCTGCCATTGAGAAAAAGCCGCCAGGCCGTCTCCAGTATGTCGCGTTCATCGTGCGTGGGCGTGGATCGTTTATGCCGGCGTGTGCGCGTTTCGAAGCCTTCGAAGCGGATTTTCAGGGTGACGACCGAACCGGACAGCTTTTCCCGGCGTGCGGTTGCAGCCACATCGGCGCACAGGCGCAGCAGCGTGCGTTGCAATACAGCGCGGTCGCGGACGTCGCTTGCAAAGGTGGTTTCTTTCGAGATGCTTTTCCGTGCACGCCCCGGGCAGACCCGGTCGGAAGCCAGGCCAAAGGCCTGTCGGTGGAAACTCAGGGCCGCGCGCGTGCCGAGGTGTTTTTCGAGCTGTTGCAAGGGAACCGCGCGTAACTGTGCCACCGTTCTGATCTTCAGGCGGTTGAATATCTTCTGCGTCTGACGCCCGAGTCCACGCAGGTTGGATACCGGCATGGGCGCCAGGAAGTCGAGCCCCTGGTCTGGTGGTATGACCGCCAGCCCGTCCGGCTTGTTGTGCTCCGAGCCCAGTTTGGCGATCAGGCGGTTGGGACCGATCCCCACCGAGGCGGTCAGGCCGGTTGCGGCCAGGATACGCCGCTTGATTTCGCGCCCGATGGTTGCCGGTGCGCCCAGCAGTTTTTCCAGCCCGCTCACATCCAGGTACGCCTCGTCGATGGAGGCGGCTTCCAGCACCGGCGTAATGCTCTCCAGTACCCGGAAGACCCGTTGGGACATCTCACGGTACTTCGCCATATCCGGGCGCAGGAACACGGCATCCGGGCAGCGCCGGCTGGCTTCTGAAATCGGCATGGCGGAATGCACCCCGAAACGTCGCGCCTCGTACGAGGCCGCCGCCACCACGCCGCGATGACCGGGCAGGGCACCGACGATCACCGGGCGGCCCCGGTATGCGGGTTGTTCCTGCTGTTCGCAGCTGGCAAAGAAAGCGTCCAGGTCCATGTGGGCGATCCAGCGCTGCGGGCTTGGTGGGGATTCCATGGTAGCTGACCGGCTTTCCCGCTTTACCGGGTCCGGTAACGCAATGTCTGGGTAAAGGTGCCATCCTCGTTATTGGTGGAGGTCATGTCACCGCGGATGCCGGCGTAGCGGCCCGTGCCGCCGACGATGCTTAAGGTCGATGTGCCCTGGTCCAGTTCGCGCCCGGCCACCTGGATGCTGCCGTCCGCGAGACTCAGGGTCCACTGGCACTGGAAGCTGTGCCCGGGACGTGTACGCAGGCAGCTGCCGGCGTTGTTGCCGATGCGCTTGAACTGTTCGTCCAGCAATGGCTGGTCGAATACCAGGATATCGCCCGCGGAGTCACCGGGCTCTCCGGTATCGATCCACTGCGCCTGGTCGGTACGGGCGTCGGCGATGGTGACCAGGGTCGTCGGGCTTTCCCGGGTGCAGGCGGCTGTGGCCAGCAGGGTGGTGACCAGTAGCAGCCGGGTTGCGGGTGCGGGGCATGACGTCATCGGGCTTGCCTGTCGGGGTGCAGGTGTGCAGGATACTATAGCAGGCCCCGCCGTGGGCCGGAATCCAGGAGGGCAGTCATGCAGGACGTACATCTTACCGGTCGTTGTCTGTGCGGGGCGGTGCAGTACGAGATCAACGGTACGGCCGAGCGGTTTTACCACTGTCATTGCCAGCGCTGTCGCCGCACCACGGGCACCGGGCACGCCAGCAACCTGCTGGTAAAACCCGAGAGCAGCCTGACCTGGACAAAGGGCGAGGAACTGTTGCGCCGTTTCAAGGTTCCGGAAGCCGAACGGTTCTATAACTGTTTCTGTTCACAGTGCGGTAGCCCGATGCCGCGGCGGGTGCCGCAGCTCGAAGGCGTGGTGATTCCCGCGGGCACCCTGAATGAAGAGCCGCCCATGCAACCACAGGCCAGGATCTTCCAGGATTCGCGCGCAAGCTGGTCCTGTTCGGGCGACGGCTTGCCGACCTGGCCCGAATACCAGCCCCCGGCCTAGATGCTTCCGCCCGACGCGACATGCGTGTCCCCGCTCGTAGCGCAGGCCACTGCGACAATGGGTCGCGCGTCAATGTGTCACTTCTTCCCCGGTAGCGGCTTTGCTAGTTTGCACAATCACCGATTCAACCAGGGGAAAGCGCACTATGAAGTACCGGCATTTCATCACCACGCTGTTTTTCGGCAGCATGCTGGCAGGCAGCCAGGTCTGCGCCAGCGAGCATGGTCACCACCGCAGGGCACTGCCGGAGCCGGTAACGGACGCCGACTTTCGTGCACACACCCCGGAAAAAGTGGAGCTGGGCAGACTGCTGATGTTCGACAAACTCTTGAGCGGCAACCGGAACACCTCCTGTGCCACCTGTCACCACTCCCTGACGGACACCGGCGATGGACTGTCCCTGCCGGTCGGTGAAGGCGGGCGCGGACTGGGGGTTACCCGTGATACCGGTTCCGGTGCTGATGCCATCCATGAACGCGTACCCCGCAATGCACCGCCGGTATTCAACCTGGGTGCCCACGAGTTCACCCGGCTGTTTTACGACGGGCGCGTAGAGCTGGACCCGGCCTACCCCAGTGGCTGTAAAACGCCGGCCGGCGAATCCCTGCCGGATAACCTGGAGAACGTGCTGGCCTGCCAGGCCATGTTCCCGGTGACCTCGGCTACCGAGATGGCCGGTCAGCCCGGTGAAAACCCGGTTGCGGACGCCGCGGCTGCAGGCGACCTGGAGGCTGTCTGGGCATTGCTTGCCGCACGTTTGCAGGATCCTGCCAATGGCTACCTGGCGTGGTTCCAGGCGGCGTTCCCGGCAGGGACGCCGAATGCAGTCACTGTGGCGTCAGACATTACCTACGCCCACGCCGCCAATGCCATTGCCGCATTCGAGGGCAGCCGCTGGCGGGCGGACAACAGTCCTTTCGACCGCTACCTGCGCGGTGACCGCAAGGCCATGAGTAAAAATGCGCTGCGCGGCATGCAGCTGTTTTACCGCGGGAACCGGCAGCGGGGTCACCGGAAAGCGACGGTCTGTGCCGACTGTCACAGCGGGAAATTCCAGACCGACCATCGTTTTCACGCCATTGCCATGCCGCAGATCGGCCCGGGCAAGGGCGACGGGTACCTGGGCCGGGATGATTTCGGTCGTGAACAGGCGAGCGGCGATCCCGCGGATCGTTACAGTTTCCGTACGCCGACCCTGCGCAACGTGGCGCTGACGGCACCCTACGGGCACAGCGGCGCCTACAACAGCCTGCGGGCCGTGGTCGACCACCACCTCGACGCCGTGAATGCCCTGTACCGGTACGATACAGGGCAGGCCATTCTGCCATCGCGCGACGACCTGGATGCAAGCGATTTCCTGGTGACGGGTGATCCAGCCAGCCAGGACGCCGTTGCGGATGCGGTGGCGGATGAACTGCGGACGATGCACTACAGTGAAGACGATATTGACTACATCATGGACTTCCTGAATGCACTGACCGATCCGGCCAGTATCGACCTGCGCAGGGATGTGCCTGAAAGCGTGCCGAGTGGTCTCACGCTGGCGGAGTAGGAACAGGCAGGGTAAGCAGGCAGCCGACCGGTCAGACCGGTCGGCTGTTTTTTTGCGCCGCGCCTTTTTGCGGGTTTTCAGGGTAAAGAGCTTGCCGTGACCGGCGATAGCCGGTAAAACGAAGGTGACCTGAAAATCAACAAGGAGCCAGGCATGCCTGAGACGATCGACCCGACCGGGGCGTATTCCTTTCTTGGCAAGGTGGAAGGGGCCGAACGGCTGTTCCTGGAAGGAAAGCGCAGCCGGGAATCGGACCTCGAAGGCGCGGTGACCTTTTTCCTCGAGTTCCTGCGCGGCTTCGAGAGTTTCGACTTCGATATGCCCTGCGTTACCGTCTTCGGTTCCGCCCGTTTTGACGAAGACCACCGTTACTACCAGCTGGCCCGGGAAACCGGCGCAGCACTGGCCAACGCGGGTTACGCCGTCATGACCGGCGGTGGCCCCGGCATCATGGAGGCCGCCAACCGTGGCGCAAGGGAAGCCGGCGGGATGAGTATCGGCTGCAACATCAAGCTGCCGTTCGAACAGAAGCCCAACCCCTACCTCGACAAGTTCATCGAGTTCGAGCACTTTTTCATCCGCAAGGTAATGCTGGTCAAGTACTCCTCGGCATTTGTGGTCATGCCCGGCGGCTTCGGTACCCTCGACGAGGCTTTTGAAGTCATTACCCTGATCCAGACGGGTAAACTGGAGCGCTTTCCCGTTGTCGGCATGGGCGGTGACTTCTGGCAGCACCTTGGGGAATTCGGCCGGGAAACCATGCTCAACGAAGGTGTGATCAGCCCCGAAGACCTGGATCTCATTCAAAGAGCGGACAGTGCCGAACAGGCGCTGCAGATTATCCAGGGCCGTTAGCGCCCGACCGTGATCCCGGCCGAGCCGCACCCGCTACCATGTTCCTACGTTCGCTGTGCATCGAAAATTTCCGCAGCATACGCAGCGCCGAGCTGGAATTTGACGACACCACCCTGCTGACCGGCGAGAACGGTTGCGGCAAGTCCAGTCTGTTCGAAGCGCTCGCCATCGCCCTGGTGGCCGACGACAGACCACCGCGCTTCGAGGCGCATCATTTTCACCGTGCACAGGATAGCCCGGTTGCCAGGCCGCTCGGCTCGATACGCATCGAGCTGACATTTGAAGAGCGCGAGGCCGGGGAGTGGAACCGACTGGAGGCCGGTGTGCTGGCGCCGTTGTGGGGTTCGGCTGCGTCGCAGCCGCGCCGGCTGGTGCTGTCGCTGCGGGGCGATCCGCCGCAGGATGCAGCCCCGGTAGAGGGGACCTGGCGGATTTTCTCACCGGGCTCCAGCCAGCGCGCGGACGATGCCGATGCGCTCGCCATGCTGCGATCGCTGAACCGCTTTGTGCGGTTGCACGAGGGTTCGTTGTTCGACACCCGTGCGCACACGGATCGGGCAGACCCGGTCGACCGATCTTTCGCCGACGATATCGCGCCCCTGGCGGAAGAAATACAGGCTCACCAGGAGAAACTGGAGTCGGGTACCGCCCGGCATGAAAAGAGTGAGCTGAAAGCGGGTTATGAAGCCGCGCTGGAGCTGCTTTCGCGGCGCGCCGTGGACTCGCATTCCGCCGGTGCGTTATCCGGTTCGCTGGTCGAGGAGATCCTGGCCCAGCGCGGGCTCGATGCCGGGGAGCGGGCGCAGTCGTTTCACGGATCGGCCGCCCAGCAGCTGGGGGTATTGATCCTGACCGCGGCCATCCTGCGCCATCATCCCGGAGTGCCGATCACCGGCGCCGAATTCATCATGGTATTCGAAGACCCGGAAGCGCACCTGCACCTGATGACGCTGGCCTCGGTGTGGGGTCTGCTCGATAACCTGCAGGCACAGAAGATCATCAGCACCCAGTCGGGGACACTGCTGGCGTCCGCCCCCCTGTACAATATGCGCCGCCTTACGCGGCATGACGGGGTGATGACGCAATGGCGCGTACGCCAGGGAAGCCTGAATACCGAAGAGCTGCGCAAACTGAGTTACCACCTCCGCGTACGACGCGCGGACGCCAGTTTTGCGCGCTGCTGGTTGCTGGTCGAAGGTGAAACCGAATTCTGGATGCTGC
>DRQL01000175.1 GCA_011371465.1 Gammaproteobacteria bacterium
AAACCAGCTCTTCATCCGCTCCCAGACACCCCGTACTCCTCGCCCGTAATCCGCATCAAACGCCCGTGATGTGCGGTTCTGGCTGCCAAACAGCAGCAGTCCCACGCCCGTCGCATAAACGGGATTTCGCACCACATCCACCAGTCCCATCACACACTGCGGCGAACCCAGCCGCACCGGCATGTGGAACACCTCTTCCGCCAGGTCCACCAGACCTTCTATCTTGGAACTCCCTCCTGTCAGCACCACACCCGCAGCGATCAGGTCTTCAAAACCACTGCGGCGCAACTCCGCCTGCACCAGCGCCAGCAATTCCTCGTAACGCGGCTCTACCACCTCGGCCAGCGTCTGCCTGGCCAGCCGCCGCGGCGGCCGGTCACCGACGCTGGGCACCTCGATGTTTTCATCGCTGGCGGCCAGCTGGGTCAGGGCACAGGCGTACTTGATCTTGATCTCTTCGGCATACTGGGTCGGCGTGCGCAACGCCACCGCGACATCATTGGTCACCTGGTCGCCGGCGATGGGGATGACCGCCGTATGGCGGATGGAGCCTTCCGTAAACACGGCGATGTCGGTCGTGCCACCGCCGATATCCACCAGGCAGACACCGAGATCCTTTTCGTCTTCGGTCAGCACCGAATAACTGGACGCCAGCTGTTCCAGGATGATGTCATCCACTTCCAGGCCGCAGCGACGGACGCATTTAATGATGTTCTGCGCGGCACTCACGGCGCCGGTCACCATATGCACCTTGGCTTCCAGCCGCACGCCGCTCATACCCACCGGCTCGCGGATGCCGTCCTGGTCGTCGATGACGAATTCCTGCGGCAGGATGTGCAGGATCTTCTGGTCGGCCGGAATCGCCACCGCGCGCGCCGCATCGATCACCCGTTCGACATCGTTGGGCATGACTTCACGGTCCCGGATCGCCACAATACCGTGCGAGTTCAGGCTGCGGATGTGACTGCCCGCAATCCCTGCATACACCGAATGAATCTGGCAGCCCGCCATCAGCTCCGCTTCCTCGACCGCGCGCTGGATGGAATGCACGGTCGATTCGATATTGACCACCACTCCTTTCTTCAGGCCCTTGGAAGGATGCGAACCGATACCGATAATCTCGATGCCTCCGTCCGGCCCGATTTCGCCGACAATGGCCACCACCTTGGAGGTGCCGATATCCAGTCCGACGATCATGTTCTTTTCCAGTTTCTTTGCCATTAACCGGTACCCCTGGCCGCCTTGCATCCCGGGCTGCCTTCTCCTGCCTCGCAATTCACCTGGTCGCGCGCCTGCCACTGCACGGCAAAACCGTTGCTGTAACGCAGGTCTACACTGAGCACCCGTCCTTCACCCGCCGCCAGTATGGCGGGATACACCCGTACGAAGCGTGCAAGCCGCTGCATCGGTTGACTGCGCCCCACCTCCAGCTGCAAACCGTTGCTCAGTAGCACACGCCAGGTGCGCCGCGCATCGAGCTGCAGGCGATCGACACCGAGCCGCAGCGGTTCCAGCATCTTGCGCATCCGCCCGTACATGGCGAGCACACGTTGCTGGTAACCCTCCGGGCCTTCCAGGGCGGGTAACTGTTCGATATTCACGGCCTGCTCCGGTTCAAACACCTGGGCACGCGCATTCAGGAAACCGCTCGCCCCCCAGCGCGCAACCGGCTGCTGCTCGCGCAACCGGATACTCAGCGTGTCCGGCCACACCCGGCGCACCGATACCTGCTCTACCCACGGCAGTTGCTGCAGATGCTGCTGGATCATCACTACATTCATGGCAAAGAACCCTTCACGGGCCAGCGTCTCCACCCGGTCCTGGATATCTCCGGCCTGCAGGTGGCGGAAGTCGCCCTCGACCTGCACCGAACGCACCGGCCAGGCAACCGGGTCCGCCATCCACTCCAGCAGCAACGCCAGCCCGCCCGCGCTCGCCAGCACGGTGGCCAGCGCCAGCACCGGCTTCAGCCAGTCGGTGCGCAACCTGACTTCCTGCTGCCTGCGCCTGGCCTGTGTTTTTTTCCTCACCATCTTCAATCAACCGTAACCATGCTGGTTTCCAGGATGCGCCATACCAGTTCATCAAACGACCATCCGAATTCAGCGGCGGCCATCGGCACCAGGCTGTGATCGGTCATGCCCGGCACCGTGTTCACTTCGATCAGCCAGGGGTGGTCGCTGCTGTCCACGAACAGATCGACACGCCCCCAGCCACTGGCACCGACGGCATCGAAGGCCTGCTTCGACAGGTGCTGCAATGCCGCTTCCTGCTCCGGCGGCAAACCGCAGGGACAGTGGTAGCAGGTACTGTCAGCCTCGTACTTGGCCTCGTAGTCATAGAACACACGCGGCGTCTCCAGCCGGATCAGCGGCAGCAGGGTATCGTCCACGATGGCCGTCGTGTACTCGGCGCCTTCGACCCAGCGCTCCGCCAGCACCTCGCGGTCGTACTGGCCGGCCAGCTGCCAGGCCTGCTGCAAATCGCCTTCGTGCTCCACGCGGGTCATGCCGATACTCGATCCTTCATGCGAGGGTTTCAGCATCATGGGAAACCCCAGCTGCTCCACGGCCGCGTGCAGATCCGTATCGTCCCGGAGCAGGACAAACGCCGGCGTTGGCAGGTTCACGCCTTCCCACAACTGCTTGGTACGCAGCTTGTCCATCGCCAGTGCGGAACCCAGCACACCGCTTCCCGTGCAGGGAATACCCAGGCCTTGCAGCAGACCCTGCACCACGCCGTCCTCTCCACCACGTCCATGCAATGCGTTAAAAGCACGCGCGAACGCTCCTTCACTCAATTGCCGCACAAAATCCCGGTCACCGGTATCGACTGCCTGCGCATCGACACCGCGTTGCTGCAGTGCGTTCAGCACGGCAGTTCCGCTTTGCAGCGAGATCTCGCGTTCGGCGGAACGGCCGCCCATCAACACGGCGACCTTCCCGAAGCGCTCTGCACTCTGAACCCGGTCACTCACTCAAACTCCCCGATAATGCGTACTTCGGTCTGCAGGCGAATACCCTGCCGCTGCTGCACCTGTTCCTGCACATAGCGAATCAGCGCCTCGATATCCGCTGCACTGGCCGTGCCCAGGTTGACGATAAAGTTGGCATGCTTGTGCGACACCTGGGCGCCACCGATCTGTTCACCCTTCAAACCGCAGGATTCGATCAGGCGCGCCGCGTGATCATCCGGCGGATTGCGGAACACCGAGCCACAGCTGGGCTGCCGGGTGGGCTGGGTCGCGGCGCGACGTTCCAGCAGGCTGCGGATGCGCGCCTGCGCAGCGCTGCTGTCGCCGGCCTGTAACTGCAGCTCCGCCGCAACGAACCATTCATTCTCCACGCCGGTGACCGAACGGTATCCGACCCGGTACTCCGCCGGGCTGCGCCGGTGCAGTTCACCGCGCTGGTCGAGGGTCTGCACCGACTCGACCAGCGGCCAGGTTTCACCACCAAATGCGCCCGCGTTCATGGCCAGCGCACCCCCCAGGGTACCGGGGATCCCGGCCAGAAACTCCGCGCCCGTCAGGCCGGCACGAGCCGCAAAGCGCGCGACCTTTGCACAGGCCACACCGGCGCCGGCCCGCAAGCGTCCGGCCGCCGTGATCTCCAGTGTATCCAGACCGCCGAAAGGCAGGATCACGGTGCCGCGTATACCGCCGTCGCGCACCAGCACGTTGCTGCCCAGCCCGATCCAGGTCACCGGCTCGGTCTGCGCCAGCGTGGCCAGGAACTGCTGCAGATCCTCCAGGTCGGCGGGCCGGTAACACTGGTCCGCCGGTCCGCCCACACGCCAGCTGGTATGTGCCGACATCGGTTCATTGCTGCTCAGCTCACCACGCAATCCGGACATAGACTCGGCCACCATCATGATTGGTCGTTCCCTGCCGCCATCGGCTCCAGCGCATGCGGCAGACCGGCAGCGACGGCACCGATCGAACCCGCGCCCAGGGTCAGCACCAGGTCACCGGCCTGCAATATATCCTTCAGCACCGCCGGCAGGGTCTCGATATCCTCTACAAATACCGGGTCAACACGTCCCCTGCCGCGCACGGCGCGACACAGTGCGCGACCATCGGCACCGCTGACAGGGTCCTCACCCGCCGCAAAGACCTCGCTGATCAGCAGCAGATCGGTGTTGCCCAGCACCTGCGCAAAGTCGTCGAACAGATCGCGGGTACGGCTGTAGCGGTGCGGCTGAAACACGGTGACCAGGCGGCGTTCCGGCCAGCCATTGCGCACCGCCTCCAGTGTGGCGGCAATCTCGCGCGGGTGATGTCCGTAATCGTCGATGAACAGTACCGGTCCGCCGGCGATGTCGAGTTCGCCATTGCACTGGAAACGCCGCCCGATGCCGGCAAAAGTCTGCAACGCATGCTGGATGCTGCGGTCATCGACACCCAGTTCGCGCGCCACCGCCACCGCGGCCAGCGCGTTGAGCACGTTGTGACGACCGGGGAGATTCAGCACCACGTCCAGC
>DRQL01000176.1 GCA_011371465.1 Gammaproteobacteria bacterium
ACCGCTTCCATCAGCGAGGACTTGCCCGCCGCGCTTGAGCTTTGCACCATCACCGCCAGCGGCTTGTCCAGTTTTCTCGATGTCGCCGCCAGGTAGGCCACCAGCTTGTTCGTCTCCTCACCCACCACACCGCAGCGGCTGAAGTCATCGAGGATGCGTTGCAGCAGGTCCGGAGCCTTGAGTAAGCTCAGGGCGTCGGCCTTTCCGGCCTCATCCACCGGCACGCTGGCCGCCCTGGGTTGCAGGGCCTTCCTGATCTGCTCTTCCTGCAACGCTTCGCACTTCAACAGCACCTTGCCCAGGTCGCGCTTGATCACGTCTTCTTTCACCGCCAGCTCGACAGCCGCTTGCCGGATAAAGCCCGCGCGGGCTTTGGCGGCGTACAGATCGAAGGTGTCGACGTGTAAACCGTTTTCCCGGCTCGCCAGGATGTTCACCTTGAGCTGGTTCACACCCAGATTCTGCGACAGGCCACGGATGCGGTAACGGCGGTCGCCCAGGCCGATGACGATATCTTCATCCTTGATGTCGGCCGCCACATCGGCTTGCGGCGCGGCAGGGATGACTGTCGCCGGCAACTGCGTGTCTGTTCTCGCTATGTCGCACTCGTCGCCGCGTTCGGCCACTAAAGGCGGTGCGGATTCGGTCACCGGGCCGGTGACGGTTTTTACTCTGGTCGCCGGTGGTGTCGTTGCAGATTCTGCGGTCGTCGTTGGTTTGCCCGGTGCGCGTCCTTTACCTAACCAGATCGCACTGCGGATGGTCACGCCTAAGCTTTTGCTGGCGGGCTGCACCTGCAAGGCGTACGCGTTGGCATCCATCCCTTTCGGGAAGTGAATGCGGTAACTGTCGATACCGGCTTCAAGGAGTGTCTTCGATAGCTGCCCGGCCGCCGTCTCGCCGGCGGCATCCCGGTCATAGGCGATCAGCACGCGTTCGATGCTGTGATCGGTAAACGCTTGCAGGTGCTGTTTTGTAAAGCCTTCGACGCCATAACTGCACGTCACATTGCGATACCCCGCCGACCAGAACGTCAGCGCATCGAGCAGCGATTCACACAGGATGATCTCTTTTGCACCGGCGAAGGCCTCCACGTTGAAGACCCCCTGGTGCGGACCCGGCAGGTACAGGTGCCTCGGCGTACCCTTGCGCAGGTCATCGCGCACCTTGCGGCCGTAGATTTCCAGCACCCGGCCGTCGTTGATGACCGGGATCACCAGCGAGCCCCGGAAGTGCTCGTGACCACTGGACCGCAGCAGGCCCTGGCCGACGCCATCGGCCTGCATATCACCCAGATCAAGCGCTATGAGGCCGGTTCCTCCCAGCCCTCGCTGGAGGCTCTCAAGAAGATTGCACAGACCTTGCGTGTGACCACGGATTCACTGATTTTCGAGCCTGGGGAGCTGGAGCCGGACGAGGATTTGCGCTTGCAGTTCAAGGCCATCAGCAGCATGCCCGAGCACGAGCGGCAGATCATCAAACAGCTGCTGGAAGGCATGATTATCAAGTACGAGGCCGAACGCTGGTCGTCCAAGACCCGCTGACCGCCCGGCACCACAAGGAGGTGACCATGCAACCGCTGTGACTGTCCCGCCTCAATGAAGCGCGGGCCAAGGGTGCGCGAACACCCCGGACCCGCTAACCACAACCGATAACGGAGCTATCGACCATGGCTAAAACGTATTCTACGGGCACCTGGTGCCCGTCTAAAGGGCGGGCGCCCGACCACACCCGGTTACCCCTGGATGGCGTCCGCGAGCCGGACCCGCCGCCCTACGGGCGGACACCGCCCTCCGAGACCGCCAGGCGGCTCGGCATGACGATACGCCTGCTGCGCGTCGCGCGCGGCTGGTCGCAGGAGACCCTGGCCGCAGTCGCCGGCCTGGACCGCACCTTTGTCGGCGCCATCGAGCGCGCCGAGCGGAACATCACGCTGGTATCCGCCGAGAAGATCGCAAAAGCCTTCGACATGACCGTCGCCGAGCTGCTCGCATCCTGTGGTCGCACCGAAAACAAGCTGATAAAGTGAACCGGCAACGCCGCCATCAGGCGGCGTTGCTTTACCCCGGTAACGTTCGCATGGATAAACACGCATGGAGTTAGATCAGGCCTTGAAGATTGTGGCGCTGCTCGCCGACGGCATCGATCCTCACACCGGCGAGGTATTCCCGGACGACAGCCCGTATCAGCAGCCGCAGACCATCCGCGCCTTGTATACCCTGATTCGCGCGGTCGAAGGCAAGGCGACCAGCACAACCAACGACACCAAGCCCCAGCCCCGGAAGGCCGGTGCGTCCTGGACACCGGAAGAAGATCAACAGCTCACCGACGCCTTTAAACGCGACGAGCCCGTCGCGCAGATCGCGCAGTTACACGAACGCTCGCAGCGCGCCATCGAGGCGCGACTGGTCAGGCTTGGACTCGTTGAAGAACGGTGGCAGGCGCGATAACGCTAGTTTTGAAGGGTAAGATAAATCCGCCCCCGTTGGCTATTTCTGTCCGCTCACGCAATCTGGCAATGCATCAATGGGTGGAGAACAGTTACGGCTTATATATGTCTCCGCATCTAACGGCAAGCGAACCCCAGCCGTATCTTCCACTTGTACAGTATGGATCGTTCCGTCACTCAGTCGTTGAACGCAGATTCCTGTATAACTGCTCATGTTTGATCCCTCCAGCCTTTCCTGTGCGAGTTGATTACCCTGCAATCAGGGCAGCAACGATTCACTGCGCCTTAAATAAATCCGCCCCGATTATCGCTTTACTCCATCCCGCGATTATTCATCAAAATATGGCTCGCCGGACAACCAGAATAAATCATATTTCTTTTGCAGTCTTTTCAAAAAAGGCTCAACATTTGACGCTATATTTATAGCTTGAAGCGTATCAGCGCCATACACCTCTGGATACTCCTCATCTATACCATCAAGCTCAATATGACACCCTGAAACACCACCCTCAATAGAAAAATTTACCATGCCTTCTTTCACTTGATATGGAACCCCCAAACGGATAACAAACTCCCTGCGCTCGTCACTACCTTTTGTTGAATAAAGCAGCCTTCTTTCTGCTATATACTTTGTCATCAGTCTCTCATTCATCTGTTTCTAATCCTGCTCCATGCATTGATCAAAAGAATCTTGAGCAGCCTGGAAACAGGCAAATTTCTTTCTGCCTGTTAATCCCGCGCAAGTAGCCAGAATACTGTCTTTTAGTGCCTGGCAATTTTTCCTCTTTTTCTCTTCGTCACTACATTGTTTTGGCTCATCATCTGAAGAGTCAGTGGAGTCGCTACCATCTTCGTTGAACATCGATTGCGCACCCTGCGCAGCACCACCAGCCATCAATGAGCAGAAGAACGGATCTTGCCTGCACGCAGCAGTAACACTATCGGTAAATAAACCGAATGGATCTGTAAACTTTATCGGGTTGCTTTCCGCATAAACGTAAGTATTCAACCCGCCACGTAACCCTATGGGGTCAGAGGTGAGGTACCTTCCCGTGGCTGGGTCGTAATACCGGAAGTAGTTGTAGTGCAGCCCGGTTTCCTGATCATAATACTGGCCCGGGAACCGCAAGTTTACAGTAACACTACCTGTCGGTTGCATGCTACCAAAGGCATCACTTTCCCAACGCCAGACGACGGTGCCCGTGGCATCGGTGGCGCTGCGC
>DRQL01000177.1 GCA_011371465.1 Gammaproteobacteria bacterium
GACCCGGATGCGCCGGTCAACCGCGGCCTGAACTGCATCAAGGGCTATTTCAACGGCAAGATCATGTACGGCAAAGACCGCCTGACCAAGCCGCTGCTGCGCATGAAAGATGGCAAATTCGACAAGAATGGCAAGTTCCACGCCGTCAGCTGGGAGCGCGCCTTCGACGAAATGGAAAAGCAGTTTCGACGCCACTACAACGAAAAAGGCCCGCACGGCATTTCCATTTTCGGCTCCGGCCAGTACACCATTCCCGAAGGCTATACCGCATCCAAGCTGATGAAAGCGGGCTTTCGCAGCAACAACATCGACCCCAATGCGCGTCACTGCATGGCTTCCGCAGTGGGCGCCTTCATCCGCGGTTTCGGCGCGGACGAACCGATGGGTTGCTACGACGACCTGGAGCACGCCGATGCCTTTGTGCTGTGGGGTTCCAACATGGCGGAAATGCACCCCATCCTGTGGTCGCGCCTGACCGATACGCGTCTGACCAGGGAGGGTTGCGAAGTACACGTGCTGTCCACCTTCGAACACCGCTGTTTCGACCTCGGCGACAACAACATGGTGTTTACGCCGCAGACCGACCTGGCCATCCTCAACTACATCGCCAACTACATCATCGAGCACAAGGCCTACAACCAGGACTTTATCGACCGGCACGTCAACTTCACCAAAACGCCGACCGATATCGGTTACGGTCTGCGCCCGGAGCATCCTCTGCAGAAAAAGGCAAAGAACGCGAACAAGGGCAAGCTGAGCAAGATCAGTTTCGAGGAATACGCGGAGTCGGTGAAGCCCTACACGCTGGAATACACGTCAGAACTGTCGGGCGTGCCCAAAGAGAACCTGGAGCGGCTGGCAAAACTGTATGCCGACCCGGAACGCAAGATCACCTCCTTCTGGACCATGGGCTTCAACCAGCATACGCGCGGTGTGTGGGCCAACGGGCTGATCTATAACATTCACCTCCTGACCGGCAAGATCTCCGAGCCGGGCAACGGCCCGTTCTCGCTGACCGGCCAGCCTTCGGCCTGTGGCACGGCGCGCGAAGTAGGCACCTTTGCCCACCGCCTGCCGGCCGATTACGTGGTGTTCAAAAAGCCGCACCGTGATTTTGCCGAGAAGATCTGGAAGCTGCCACAGGGTACGCTGCCCGGCAAGAAGGGTTACCACGCGGTGTTGCAGAACCGCATGTTGAAAGACGGCAAGCTGAATGCCTACTGGGTACAGTGCAACAACAACATGCAGGCCGCGGCCAACATGAACGAGGAGACGCTGCCCGGCTACCGTAATCCCGCCAACTTTATCGTGGTTTCCGATCCCTACCCGACGGTTACCGCCATGGCCGCCGACCTGATCCTGCCGACCGCCATGTGGACCGAGAAGGAGGGCGCCTACGGTAACGCCGAGCGCCGCACCCAGTTCTGGCGCGAACAGGTGAGCGCACCGGGCGAGGCGAAGTCCGATCTCTGGCAGGTGGTCGAGTTCTCCAAACGCTTTAAAACCGAAGACGCCTGGCCGGACGAGTTGCTGGAGAAAAACCCGGAATACCGGGGCAAGACCCTGTTTGAAGTGCTGTTTGCCAACGGCCAGGTGGACAAGTTCCCCAAACAGACAGTGACCGATGAAGCCGGCAACCAGTACACCAATCATGAAATGGAAGACTTCGGTTTCTATATACAGAAAGGCCTGTTCGAGGAATACCGCCGCTTCCAGCACGAGGGTGTGAAAAAAGGTCACGAACAGGCGCCCTACGATACCTACCACAAGGTGCGCGGTCTGCGCTGGCCGGTCATCGACGGCAAGGAGACCCTGTGGCGTTACCGCGAGGGCTACGACCCCTACGTCGAGAAAGGCAAGGAGGTTACCTTCTATGGCAAACCGGACGGCCGTGCCAACATCATCACTGCGCCCTATGAGCCGGCCGCCGAGAGCCCGGATGAAGAATATGATCTTTGGCTCAGTACCGGGCGCGTACTGGAGCACTGGCATTCGGGTTCCATGACGCGGCGTGTGCCGGAGCTGTACCGTGCTTTCCCGGACGCGGTGATCTTCATGCACCCCGACGATGCCAAACAACGTGGTCTGCGTCGCGGACTGCCGGCGAAAGTGGTCAGCCGGCGCGGTGAAATCGCGGCGCGTGTCGAGACGCGCGGCCGTAACCGTCCGCCGCGCGGGCTGATCTTCATACCCTGGTTTGATGCCAGCCGCCTGGTCAACAAGGTGACGCTGGACGCCACTGACCCGCTGTCCAAGGAAACGGACTACAAGAAGTGTGCGGTGAAGGTGGTCAAGGCCTGAGGTCAGCGGGCGCAGGATCATGACGGCAGCGGCACGCAAACCATCAGCAGCACCGGCCTCGGCGGCGCGGCGGCGTTTTATCGTCGATATGGCGCGCACGGGTGGCGGCGTGGCCCTGTTCAGTATGGGGATCGGGCTGTATGCGCGCCAGGCTGCGTCGCTGCCGGCGCTGGCATTGCGCCCGCCGGGCGCGCTGGACGAGCCGCAGTTTATCGGCGCCTGTGTACGCTGCGGCCTGTGCGTGCGCGACTGTCCCTATGACACGCTGAGCCTTGCCCGGCTGGGTGACGAAGTAGCCACCGGTACGCCGTATTTCACGGCGCGCGATGTGCCCTGTGAAATGTGTGAAGACATCCCCTGCGTCAAGGCCTGCCCGACCGGCGCGCTGGACCACGAACTGACCGATATCGACGACGCGCGCATGGGGCTGGCGGTATTGATCGACGAGGAAAACTGCCTCAACTTCCAGGGTCTGCGCTGTGATGTCTGTTACCGCGTCTGCCCGTCGATCGACCAGGCGATCACCCTGGAGATGCAACACAATCCCCGCAGCGGAAAACACGCCTTGTTCATTCCCACGGTACATTCGGATGCCTGCACCGGTTGTGGAAAATGCGAAAAGGCCTGTGTGCTGGAAGAAGCGGCCATCAAGGTGCTGCCCACCCGGCTGGCGAAAGGCGAGCTGGGTCACCACTACCGCTGGGGCTGGAAAGAAAAGCAGAAAGCCGGCGGCAGCCTGGTGACGCCCGACCGGCAACACCGCTATAACCTGCCTCAGGGCGAGCGCTACGATTACGAAGGCGAGGGCCTGATCATGGACGAAAACAGCGGTCAGACACCGTTCGCCAGTGATCCTCTCGATACCCTCAACCGTGGTGTGGAGGGACGGCGATGAAGCGTGACACTCGTCCCGGCGCAGAAGCCGTTGCCGTCAAAGGCTGGTTATCCGCCAACCGGTGGCTGCTGGCGCGGCGCTTCACCCAGTTGTCCATCCTGGGCCTGTTCATGCTGGGTCCCTGGTTTGGCATCTGGCTGGTCAAGGGCAATCTCAACGCCAGTCTGACGCTCGATGTTCTGCCACTCACCGATCCATACGTCCTGCTGCAGTCCCTGCTGGCCGGGCACAGGCCGGAGATGGTCGCTGTCAGCGGCGCCCTGATCGTCACCGCCTTCTACCTGCTGGTGGGCGGGCGGACCTACTGTGCGTGGGTCTGTCCTGTGAATATCGTGACCGACACCGCGCACTGGCTGCGTGAACGGCTGGGGATCACCGGGGCTGCGCGCCTGTCGTCCACGACACGCTACTGGATACTGGCGGCCAGCCTGTTACTGGCGTTGTTTACGGGCGCACTGGTGTGGGAATTCGTGAACCCGGTGTCCATGCTGCACCGCGGCCTGATTTTCGGTATGGGCCTGGCGTGGTTGCTGGTGCTGGGGGTATTCCTGCTCGACCTGCTGGTGAGCCGGCGCGCCTGGTGCGGCCACCTGTGCCCGGTGGGGGCCTTCTACAGTCTGCTGGGTGTGCGCAGCCTGTTGCGGGTGCGCGCCGACCAGCGCGAGCAGTGCGACGACTGCATGGACTGTTTCCTGGTCTGCCCGGAACCGAAAGTGATTAGGCCGGCGCTGAAAGGCGCGGGCAAGGGCATTGGTCCGGTGATCACCTCGGCCAATTGCACCAATTGCGGACGTTGTATCGACGTCTGTGCCAAAGATGTATTCCGCTTCGGCAGCCGTTTCGGTAACCGCGCGGACAAACCTGGACAAACTACCCATCAATCCCCCGGAGTGGAGGCTTTGCGATGATGAAAAAACTGTCAATGATACTGGTAATGCTGGGGACCGTCGGGCTGGCGCAGGCCGGGGACGTGCGCTCCCTGCGCGGTCATGTCGATCTGCAGGACGAGTCCCGGGCGCCGGAGCCCAAACAGTTCGCCAAGGACGGGGAGCCGATTGCGCGCGACTATGTGCAGCAGCCGCCGCTGATTCCGCACAAGATCAAGGGCTACCGCATCGACCGGAATTCCAACAAGTGCCTGAGCTGTCACAGCTGGAAGCACTACCGCGAGGCCGGTGCCACCAAGATCAGCCAGACCCACTTCGAGGATCGCAACAAGAACGTGCTGGCCAACGTTTCGGCCAGGCGTTATTTCTGCACCCAGTGCCACGTGCCGCAGGCGGGTGCCAAGCCGCTGGTTGAAAATACCTTCAAACCGGTTCAGGCCATTGCCGGCGAATAACCGTCACCACTGCAAACAGGATGCGTCATGACAGATAACAACTCGAACCAGTGCAAGGGTTTAGTATGCGGGCTGTGGAGTGTGCTCAGGCGCCCGTCGGTCAAGTACTCGCTGGGTACATTGCTGGTGGTAGGCTTTGTATCGGGAATTATTTTCTGGGGCGGTTTCAACACCGCCATGGAGATGACCAACAACGAGGAGTTCTGTATTTCCTGCCACGAAATGAATGACAACGTGTTCCAGGAGTACAAGAACACCATCCACTATTCCAACCGCACCGGTGTCCGTGCCACCTGCCCGGACTGTCACGTGCCGAAGGAATGGGTCCACAAGGTGGTGCGCAAGATCCAGGCAACCAACGAGCTGTACCACAAGGTCATGGGTACCATCGATACCCGCGAGAAATTCCTGGAACACCGCCTGGAGCTGGCCAAACATGTCTGGAAGGCCATGAAGAGCACCGATTCGCGCGAGTGTCGCAACTGCCACAACTACGAGTACATGGATTTTGCCGAACAGGGCCGGCGCGCGGTGTCGCAGCACTCAAAGGGGCTGGAAGAAGGCAAGACCTGTATAGATTGCCACAAGGGTATTGCCCACGAACTGCCCGACATGCGTGAAGTGGACCCGACTGCGGTTATCGGTTCCAACTAGCGCGGGCACAACGGCAACCCGTAGGAGCGCCGTCCTTCGGCGCGAATGTTGAGGCGTGTTATCGCGGTCAGGGGACCGCTCCTGCAGGATGGCGTTCCTGGTTTCAGGCAGGCCCCGTCATTGGGCAGTTTGCGATCAGCCGCCTGTCAGTGACATGAAACGCACGATCTGTCCCGGCTTGTCACTGAATTCGTGGCGCTCCGGTTTGCGTGCGATGGCTGCGAGTATTGCCTGCTCGATATCCCGGTCGGTGGCACCTGCGCGCAGTAAGGGGCGTAGTTCCAGTTTATCGTCCTGCCCCAGGCACAGGTAGATCGTCCCGTCGACCGACAGGCGTACGCGGTTGCAGGTTTCACAGAAATGCTGCGAGATGGGTGTAATGAAGCCAATGCGCAGTTCTGTGCCGGCAACCCGTACGTAGCGGGCCGGACCGCCACCGGGCATGACCCCGGGAATCAGGTCAAAGCGTTGCTCCAGCTGCCTGCGGACGGTTTGCAGGTTGACGTAGTGCGTGCTTGCGGACACGCCGGTGCTGCCCATGGGCATGGTCTCGATAAAACGCAGGGTAAAGTCGTGCTCGATACAGAAGTCGACCATATCCACGACTTCGTCGTCGTTCACCCCGGCCATCACCACCATGTTGATCTTGATCGGCGCGAAGCCGGCGGCTTTCGCTGCCATCAGGCCGGACAGTACTTTCTCCAGCTTGCCACGGGTGATCTGTTTGAATCGGTCGGCACGCAGGCTATCCAGGCTGACATTGATCCGGGACACCCCGGCGGCCATCAGCGCCCCGGCGTGTTTATCGAGACGGGTTGCGTTGGTGCTGAGCGACAGGTCATCGATGCCCGGCAGCGCCGCAAGGCGTGCGGCCAGTTCGGGCAGGTTTTTACGTACCAGGGGCTCGCCCCCGGTGAGACGCAGGCGCGTCACGCCCAGGCGACCGAAGGCAGCGATCACCCGTTCGATTTCGGCCGGTGTCAGCCAGTCTTCCGGCTCCTCGAAACCGGTAAAGTCGCGCGGCAGGCAGTAACTGCAGCGCAGGTCGCAGCGGTCGGTCACCGACAGGCGCACGTACTCGATAGGCCGTCCAAAGGGATCGATCAGCTGCTGCATGGTTTGAGCATAGTCCAGGTTGCCATATCCGACAATAGGATCTTTTGCAGGGGTATGACACTGACCTGCATCAGGGTAACCGCGAACATCCCCGAGCCGCCTGAATCCCGTCGATACCCGTAGGTCGGATTAGCGCAGCGTAATCCGACACCTCCGAATTACCCAACCGTCTGATAATACAGATTCTGCGGGTGCCTGGACTGGGCAAAGAAAAACCAGCGCTCCGCCAGCAGGCCGGCATACTGGACAATAAAGGCCATGATGAACAGCGGCAGGACGTTGGCCGTCAGCCCGAGTGACAGCAGGAACAGGGGGACCGGGAAGACCGCGATCAGGAAGGTCCACTTGATAGTGCTGAAAACCGCCGGCGATACGCCGTGGAAGTACTCGCGCGTGTTGAATGAACCGGCCATGAATCCCTGCGCTTTCTGTTCGATCCTGTCGTGGCGAATGCCGATGGCAGTTTGCAGGGTGGACTTGTGTTTAATGCGCGAATTGCGAACCAGGCTCGACACACGAGTGACCAGTGCGGCCAGGGTAAGAAGGATGGTCCACCCGCCGTAGAAACCGGTAAGTTCCGAACCCTGGTGCGAGGCAAACGCCGTGGCCAGCATGAAACCGGAGGCGGAACCCAGCAGTGTGTAGTTCACGACGGTCAGCGGTGTGGCCCACTCCTGCAGGAACTTGATACAGGCATAGATCATGCCGGTGCACAGGAACAGCGTGAAGGCCAGGACCGTGTTGAGCCCACCTACCAGCAGCGACAGGTCAATTTCAAAGGTGTCACGCAAGGTGAACAGTACCGGGTTCCAGCCCAGGTAATGGATCAGCCCGTAGATCATGGTCATGCCCATGAAGGCCGGCAGCGCAATGACTTCCCGCGACAGCCATGACGTGCGCCAGCGCGCCGCGGAGCGCCAGGCGCGTTCCGGGTGGCCGAGGTGGAAGAAAGAACTGAACAGGCCGGCGGCGAGGAAGGCGACCGCGATCAGGCTGCCGAGGCCGTAGAAGTTGGCGGAATCCTGGACCGGCAGTACTTTCACAACGGAATAGAGCTGGCCGGTATACAACGCCAGGAACAGGCCCTGGCCGACACCGATCAGGGTGGTCAGGAATACGACAGAAAAGGCAGGGTGCATGGTCTGGCTCCTGTTACCACGAAGTGACATCGTCGAGTGTCGGTTCATCGCTGTTCGGCATGGGCAGCTGGCGCTCTTTCCGGAGCGGGTTGTCGACACGGACCAGTTCGTCTTCGTGAATGGTGATGCGGGTCTTGCGGCGTGGCAGGTAGTGGTTGGCCGGCCGGGTGCCCCATTCCGGCATCAGCTGGTAGCCGCCGCGTTCGCGGATGGCAATCGCGGCTTCCGAGTCGGGGTCGTTGACGTCGCCGAACAGGCGCGCGCTGGTCGGGCAGGCCATGACGCAGGCCGGTTTGCGTTCGTTTTCCGGCAGGGACTCATCATAGATACGGTCCACGCACAGCGTGCACTTTTTCATGACTTTCTGGTGCTCGTCGAGTTCGCGCACACCGTAGGGGCAGGCCCAGGAACAGTACTTGCAACCAATGCACTTGTCGTAGTCGACCAGCACGATACCGTCCTGCTCGCGTTTGTAGCTGGCACCGGTCGGGCATACCGGCACGCAGGGCGGGTCTTCGCAGTGCAGGCAGCTCTTGGGAAAGTGCACGGTTTCCGCGTTCGGGAATTCGCCGACCTCGAAGGTCTGCACCCGGTTGAAGAAGGTGCCGGTGGGATCCTTGCTGAACGGGTTCATGTCCGCCAGGTAACCGGCCGTTCCGGAGGTATTCCACTCCTTGCAGCTGGTGACGCAGGCGTGACAACCCACGCAGACGTTCAGATCGATGACCAGGGCTAGTTGTGACATTCAGTGTGTACCTTGCATTGTTCTGTTCAATCGGGTCAGACCCAAATGGTGCTTGCTTGCGTGGTTTATCGGGTTACGCTGCGCTAACCCGACCTACGGGTAAAACCGGCGCCGGGATTACGTAGTCATGTAGGTTGGGTTAGCGCAGCGTAACCCAACAGGCATCTGACCAGGTCCGCCCCTTGAAATACGGTTCATGTTTTTTTCCTGCCCGCAAAATACGTCAGCCAGCGGCCGCGTTTCTTTTCCTGTGATTGCCCGGGTACGGCGTGCAGGGTGTTGAACTGCGGGGAGGAAACCTTCGGTTCGTCATCCGCCGCCGGGTAGATGCGCACGTGTACGTCATACCAGCCGGCCTGGCCGGTAATCGGGTCGGAATTCGACAGGTGTTCGCCGTCCGCGCCGGGGGGCAGCTCTTCGCTGATGACGTGATTCAGCAAAAAGCCCTGCCTGGATTCGTTGGCGTCGCCGTCCAGTCCCCAGGCGCCGGAGGCCTTGCCGATGGCGTTCCAGGTCCACACCGTGCCGGGTTCCACGGTTTCCGAATAGCGGCACAGGCAGCGCACCTTGCCGTGCATGGACTCCACCCACATCCAGGCGCCGTCTTCGATACCGGCACTGCGCGCGGTTTTTGAATTGACATACAGGAAATTGTACGTGTGAATCTGTCGCAGCCAGGCGTTCTGTGAATCCCACGAGTGGTACATGGCCATCGGACGCTGGGTAATGGCGTTGAGCGGGTATTTGTGCAGGTCC
>DRQL01000178.1 GCA_011371465.1 Gammaproteobacteria bacterium
CGCCCGCACGTCCTCGTCATCCCGGTACAGGTCGCGCAGCGCCTCTTCCTGTTCCAGTGCCTTGTCCAGCGTGATGCCGATTTCGAACGGGATCAGCTTGGCGATGCGGTCCACGAAACCATAGGGCTGCCCCAGTACCCGGCCGACGTCGCGCACCACCGCCTTGGCCGCCATGGAACCGTAGGTGATGATCTGCGATACCTTTTCGCGACCGTAGCGTTCCGCCACGTAATCGATCACCCGGTCGCGCCCCTCCATGCAGAAGTCGACGTCGAAGTCCGGCATGGAAACGCGTTCCGGGTTGAGGAAACGTTCGAACAGCAGTTCGTATTTCAGGGGATCCAGGTCCGTAATGGTCAGGGCATAGGCCACCAGCGAACCGGCGCCCGAGCCGCGCCCCGGCCCCACCGGTACCCCGTTTTTCTTGGCCCACTGGATAAAGTCCGCGACGATGAGGAAATACCCGGGGAAGCCCATGGAGAGGATGACATCCAGTTCGGTCTGCAGGCGTTCGTCGTAGGGTTTGCGGCGCTCGGCAAAATCATCGGCCGTGGTGTCGAACAGGCTGGCCAGTCGTTCCTCCAGCCCCTGCTGTGCCTGCTGACGGAAATACTCGTCGATACCCAGACCCGCCGGGATCGGGAAATCAGGCAGGTAGTTTTCACCCAGGGTCAGGTGCAGGTTGCAGCGCCTGGCGATCTCCACGCTGTTTTCGAGCGCTTCCGGGAGGTCGGCAAACAGGGCCTGCATCTCCTCCGGTGTGCGCAGATACTGCTGTGCGGAGTGGCGTTTGGGACGGCGGGGATCGTCCAGGGTGCGTCCGTCGTTGATACAGACGCGCGCCTCGTGCGCCTCGAACTCATCGGGCTGGAGAAAATGCACATCGTTGGTAGCCACCACCGGCACATCGTGCCTGGCCGCCAGGTCGACTGCGGCGTGCAGGTAACGTTCTTCGCCGTCGCGCCCGGTGCGCTGCACTTCCAGGTAAAAGTGATCCGGGAACCGTTGGGACCAGGCAAGCAGGCGCTGTTCCGCCAGTTCCAGGTTACCTGCCAGCAGGGCTTCGCCGATATCCCCTTCGCGGCCGCCGGACAGGGCGATCAGGCCCGCGCTGGACCCCTCCAGCCAGTCCTGGTCCAGCATGGGGACAGACTGGTGCTGCCCCTCGAGGTAGGTACGGGAAACCAGTTCGGTGAGGTGACGATACCCTTCACGATCCTTGCACAGCAGCACCAGTCGCCAGGGACGTGCCGGCTGCTCCGGGTTGCGCACCCACAGTTCCACGCCGATGACGGGTTTGATCCCCGCCGCCATCGCGGCGCGGTAGAACTTGACCATGGCGAACAGATTGCTCTGGTCGGTAACCGCCACCGCGGGCATCCCCGCCCCGGCCACGGCGTTCACCAGCGGTTTCAACCGCACAATACCGTCCACCAGTGAATATTCGCTGTGCAGGTGGAGGTGAACAAAACCCGGGGTCATGCCTGCAGTGTCCGGCTTTGGCGTCGGGGTTTCAAGACTTGACAAGGCAGACACGCGGCAGGTCGGCGGGGACCTGCCGGCGACGACCGCCAACGCGCTCAAAAATCAGCCGAATGCCCTCACCATGACAGCTCCCGGCCGGGGAAATGTCAGTCGCCGCGCTCGCCCTGATCCAGTTCGTGCAGGAATTTCTCCATCTCCGCCAGCATTTCGTCAAAGGCAGGATTGTAGGTCAGTCGCCGGACCACCGGGCAATCCCCGGCATCATCGAACATCTCGCCCAGGCAGTCTTCCTCACCGCGTTTGCACCGCTCGTATTTGTGTCGGTCCAGCCGGTAGTAGTGGGTGCAGAAACGATAACTGCCGTCTGCGCCGTAGTGCGGGTTACGCGGCGATTGCAACAGCGCTGTGTGGGCGAAAGAACGGATGTTCTGTTCGGGAAACTGTGCCGGCATCAACTGAACGCCGGCGGGCACCGGTGGCTGACCGGTGCTGTAATACAACATGCGGCGCGGACTGCCCTGCTGGCGCGAAAACCAGTCCAGGATCGCGCCCGCATCCACCGTGGCATCGTTTTCACTGGCTACTACGAAGAGCGGTATGCGGCGCTGTACCAGGGTGCTGACACGGTGCAGTGCCCGGATCATGCGGTGCACCTCGCAGATGGCGCGGTTGGTCAGTGATTCGTACTTGAAGTCGTCCGTGTCCGGCTGTACATCGAACCAGCTCATACGCCGCCACCAGCGGCCGAGCCAGGCCAGCGGGCAGGTCAGTTGCGCCGCGGCAAGGACGCGTACCGCGGGCGCGAACAGGAACAGGGCCCTGATATTGCGGTTACGCACCGACTGGTACAGGTTGAGCGTCGCCCCGATCGAGAATCCCAGCAGGTACAGTTCGTCCACTTCGGCCTCCAGCAGCCCGAGCAGCTGCTGGTGGGCGTCCACCCAGTCCTGCCAGCGGATATCCAGCAGGTCACCGGGCCGCGTGCCGTGCCCGGGAAGCTGCATGGCCAGCACCAGGAATCCCTGTTGCTGAAAAAAACCGGCGACATCACGCATCATGAACGGGGAATCGGACAGGCCATGCACCATCAGGATACCGCGCCGGATACGTCCCTGCCCTTCCGGGCGCAGCATGAACGGGCTGTTGCCTTCTGTCACCCAGGCACGCTGCCGGTCCTCCAGTCCACAGCGCGCTGCCGCCACACGCCGCCGGGCGTCTTCCAGGTACGCAGCGAGACTGTCGAACTTTCTGAAGTGACCGGCCTGTCCGGAAGGCTGGTGACGTTCGCCCAGTTCAAAACTGCCGGCGGCCTGCCCGGTGAAACTCAGGGAGGAGAAGAATTTCCAGAACTGCGACATGGCTTCAGGCGTTACCCGCCGCCGCATCCAGTGCCCGGCGCACGGGTGCGTAGGAGCGGCGGTGCACCGGTGTGACGCCGAGCGTCTGCAAGGCTTCCAGGTGCGCCTTGCTGGGGTAACCCTTGTGCTGTGCCAGCCCGTACCCCGGGTAGCGGCGATCCAGCTCCACCATCTCCTGGTCACGACTGACCTTGGCGATGATCGATGCGGCACTGATAGCCGGCACCAGGCTGTCGCCCCTGACCACGGCCTGCGACGGGTAGTCCAGTGCCGGGCAGCGGTTGCCGTCCACCAGCACCAGCTCCGGCGCCAGTGCCAGTCCCGCCACGGCGCGCTGCATGGCCAGCAGACTTGCCTGGAGGATATTGATGCGATCGATCTCGTGCACTTCGGCCCTCCCCAGCGCCCAGGCCAGCGCCTGTTCACGGATCTGCACGGCCAGTATTTCCCGGCGCCGAGCAGTGAGTTTCTTGGAGTCCCGGAGTCCCTCAAGCGGCCGTTGCGGATCCAGTATCACAGCCGCCGCGACCACCGGGCCAGCCAGCGGACCTCGTCCCACTTCGTCAACGCCGGCCAGGCAGGCCGCCAGTGACTGGTAATCCGTTTCCTGTGCTTCGGTCAATGGCTTCCCCTTGCGATCACCTGTTGCGCCGCCCGCGCCGCCGCACCGGTACGCAGCTGCCGATGTACCCCGGCAAACGGTTCGACCTGTCGTTCGGCCTGCCCGGGTTGCTGCAACAGTTCCAGCAGGCTGTCTGCCAGCCGCTGCGGTGTTGCATCGTTTTGCAGGAATTCCGGCACCTGTTCCTTCCCCAGCAGGTTATTGGGCAAGGATACATACGGCACCTGCAACAGGCGACTGGCGATCGCGTAGCTGAGCGGGTGCATGCGGTAGGCCACCACCATCGGCCGTTCGACGAGCATACACTCCAGTGTGGCCGTGCCGGAGGCCAGCAGAACCACGTCCGCGGCGCACATGGCCTGCCGCGCCTGGCCGTTGACCAGCTTCACTGCCGGCAACGTCCGTGGTTCTGCCTTCAGGATGTCCCGGCACAGGGGTAGCAGGCCCGGTGTTGCCACCGGCAACAGGAACTGCAGTTGCGGCAGTGCCTGGCTGCACAGGCGCGCCGCCTCCAGGAAGACCGGCAACAGGCGTTTGACTTCGTCTGCCCGGCTGCCCGGCAGGAGCGCCACGCAGGGGCGACCGGTTGCCAGGCCCAGTTCGGTGCGTAGCGGCGTTACGGGACCACAATCGCCGATTTCGTCGGCCAGCGGGTGTCCCGTAAAACAGGCCGGCACGCCCTGCTGCTGGTAGAACTGTGCTTCGAAGGGCAACAATGTCAACATCTGGTCGACACTGCGCCGGATTTTCTTCAGCCGGTAGCGGCGCCATGCCCAGATGGACGGGCTGACCCAGTGTAGCGTGGGGATAGCATGACGTTTCAGCCTCCTTTCCAGGGCAAGATTGAAATCCGGGGCGTCGATGCCCACGAACACATCCGGCGGGTTCTGCATAAAATGCCGTGCCACCTTCCTGCGCAGTCGCAACAGGGCGGGCAGGCGTCCCAGCACTTCCACCAGGCCCATGATCGCCAGCCGTTCAGAACGCGCCAGCACCTCGCAACCGGCGGCCCGCATGGCTGCACCGGCAATACCCTCGAAGCGGGCATCAGGCCGTTCGGCCCGGATGGCCTCTATCAACGCGGCGCCCAGCCGGTCACCCGACAACTCACCCGCAACCAGCCCGACGCGCAGCGGTCTGCCCATGTCTCAGCGCACGATGCTGCGGTCACTGGCTGAAACAAAATCACGCAGGCGGGCCAGGTCATCACTTTCATGCGCGATACGGTCCAGTTCCTCGATGGCCCTGTCCAGCGGCAGGTCCGACCGATACAGGATACGGTAGCCTTCCTTGAGCCAGCGTATCCGCTCCGCGGAAAAACCGCGTCGCCGGAGCCCTTCGATGTTCAGGCCACGCGCCCTGCCCCGGCCCTCGCTGACCATGACAAAGGGGGGTACGCTCTTGTTGATACGCGCCCCGTAGGCAGTAAACGCGTGTTCGCCGATGTGGCAGAACTGGTGCACCAGGCTGGCGCCGCCCAGTGTTGCATAGTCTCCGATGTGCACGTGACCGGCCAGCGTCGTGTTGTTGGCAAGCACCGTGTGACTGCCGATGCAGCAGTCGTGTGCAATATGCACATAGGCCATGATCCAGTTGTCGTCGCCCACACGCGTAACACCGGCATCCTGCTGCGTACCGCGATTGATGGTCACGTACTCGCGAATGGTATTGTTACAACCGATCTCCAGCCGGGTCGATTCCCCCCGGTATTTTTTGTCCTGGGGTTCGCTGCCCAGCGAGGCAAACGGGAAGATGCGGGTGCCGGCACCTACAAAGGTCAGGCCACCAAGCACTACGTGGGATCCGATCCAGCAGTTGCTGTCCACTTCCACCCCGGCGCCGATCACCGAGTAGGGACCGACAATTACATCGGCAGCCACCCGTGCCGCAGGATCGATCACCGCGCTTGGATGGATCAGGGTGGCACTGTGCGGAGCGGACATGCCTGGACGGGATCAGCGTTCGGTCTTGCGTTCAGTGCACATGATTTCGGCGCTGGCGACGGTTTTGCCTTCCACACTGGCAGCGCAGTCAAACACCCAGATGCCGCGCCGGGTCCTGATGACGTCCACCGACAGTCGCAACTGGTCGCCCGGTTCGACGGGTTGCTTGAAACGCGCCTTGTCCATGCCGACCAGGTAGTAGAGGATACCGGGTTCACGCTTGCCGTCTGCGGTGGCGAAAGCCAGCAACCCGGTCGCCTGTGCCAGCGCTTCCAGGATCAGCACGCCCGGCATCACCGGTTTTTCCGGGAAATGCCCCTGGAAGAACGGCTCGTTGACCGAAACATTCTTGATGGCCCGCAGCGATTTCCCGGCTTCGAACTCCAGCACCCGGTCCACCAGCAGGAACGGGTAACGGTGTGGAAGCAGGTCCCGGATGGCATTGATGTCCATGGTCATAATTAAAGTAAATTCCCGGTTTATTATATATGAAATTGTTTTAAAGCTTGTTTTCCAGGTCTGACACCCTCCGTGCAAGGGTATCCAGCTGCTTGATCCGGACGGCGTTCCGGCGCCACAGGGTGTTTTTCGTGAGCGGTGTTCCCGCTGAATAGGTGCCGGCTTCGTGTATGGAGCGGGTTACCATCGACATGGCGGTGATATGAACATTGTCGGCGATTTCCACGTGCCCAACAAGACCGACACCACCGGCCAGCGTGCAGTGCCTGCCGATCCGGGTGCTGCCCGAGATACCCACGCAGCCGGCAATGGCCGTGTGCGCCCCGATAAACACATTGTGCCCGACCTGGACCTGGTTATCGATTTTCACCCCGGCTTCAATCACCGTGTCCTGCAGCGCACCGCGGTCCACCGTGGTATTGGCCCCGATATCCACATCGTCGCCGATCTGTACGCTGCCAAGCTGGGGCACCTTTAGCCACGCACCCTTGTCCAGGGCCATGCCGAAACCGTCGCTGCCGATCACCACACCTGGGTGCAGGATGACGCGCCGGCCAATCTGCGCACCGGCCAGCACCGTTACACTGGCTACCAGTCGGCTGTCCTGCCCGATGACCACCCCTTCTCCCACCACGCAGCCCGGCCCGATCTGAACCGCGGGTCCGATCTGCACACCCGCGGCCACGACTGCGCCGGCGTCGACCCGGGCCGTGGCATCGATGTTGGCTTCCGGGTGCACCATGGCACTCGCGTGGATACCCGCGGACACGGTTTCCTGCGGGTACAGGAGGGCAACGGCACGTGCATAGCAGGCATAGGGGTTGTCGCTGACCAGGACCGGCACCGGCGAATCGCCCGCGTCCTGTTCGGCCAGCACCACCGCGGAGGCCTGCGTCGTTTTCAGGTGGCGCCGGTACCTGGGATTGGCCAGGAAGCTCAGGGTACCGGTATGCGCGGACTGCAGCGGGGCTGCCGCCGAAACGCGCACCTCACCGTCACCCCGCAACTCGACACCCAGCTGCCCGGCCAGTTGCGCGAGCGTCAGCTCCATCCGATCAGGCGGCGATTACTTGCCACCGGACTTGAAGTTGGCCTTCAGCTTGTCCAGCACCAGGTTGGTAACGTCAACGCTGTCGCTGGAATACACCACGCCCTGCCCGAGGATGATGTCGTACTTCTTTTCCTTGGCCAGCGCGACGGTTGCCTCGTACATCTGACGCTGCAGTTTGGACAGCACTTCATTCTTGCGAATGTTCAGGTCATCACGAAACTCGTCCTGGGTGCGTTTCAGTTCACGGCGTTTGGAAAGGATTTGCCGCTCCAGCTTGCTGTTTTCCTTTTCACTCATGACCGCACCGTCGCGTGACAGGCGGTCTTCCAGCTTGCGGATGCTCTTCTGCAACTTGACCAGTTCCTGTTCGCGCGGCGCAAACTCGGTCTCGATCTTGCTCTGCGCCGCCTTGGCCTGCGGGGCCTCTTCCATCAGGCGAACGGTATTGACCACACCCACCTTGGTGGCGGCCTGCGCCGGCATGACGAACAGGGCCATCGACACCAGGACCAAAAATAAACTGCTGATTGATTTCAAGGTTTTTCTCCCGAATAGAAACTAGAATCCTGCTCCCAGCGTAAACTGGATCTTCTGAACATCGTCACCCGACTTGTCGTTGAGCGGTTGCGCAAAACTGATGGCCAGCGGGCCCACCGGGGACAGCCAGGTGGCGCCGATACCCACCGACATGCGCAGCTCACTGGTCTCGAAGTCCTCCGCACCCGGGAACACATTACCGACATCGAAAAAGGTACTCAACCTTACGCTGTTACTGTCGGTCATGAAAGGCGGGGGAAACTGAATCTGCAGATTCCCCACCGTCCGGAAACTGCCGCCCAGGGGGTCATTCTGGTCGTCCCTGGGTCCCAGCGAGAAATCCTCCCAGCCCCGCACCGAACGTACGCCGCCGGCAAAATAGTTGGCAAAGAACGGCAGGTTATTGAAATCACCGTAGCCGTCACCGTAACCGATATCGAGCTTGGCATTGAACACGAACAGTTTGGTCAGGGGAATGTATTCCCGGATCTTGAGATCGACCTTGTAATACTCCAGCTCGGAGCCCGGGATCTTGGTCTCTACACTGATCCGGCGTTCGCCGCCTTCACTGGGAAAAATCCGTCGGTTACGGGTATCGTGCCCGAGACTGGCCGACAGGGACAGGCTCTTGAAATTGTCGCCGTGGTCTACAACGAACTGCTGCACCTGGGTGGATGAAAACTGCGTGTTTTTCAGCTTGAGGCTGTCGCCGCTGATGGTAAAGCGGAAGAAGTTGCTTTCGCTGAGCGGGAAACCGTAGGTTACATGTGCACCGTAGGTATCGGTGGAATAGCTGGAAAGATTGGCATTGTCGGCATCGGTCTGCCGGAATGAGGCCCCGAAACCACGACTGATCCCGTCCACGGTGTAGTACGGGTTGGTATAGGAACCACTGAACACCTTGTTGACCGAGCTGTTGTTGATGGATGCATCGACCCGGCGCCCCGTGCCCAGGAAATTGTTCTGCGAAATACTGCCGTTGAGAATAATGCCCGAGGACTGGGCGAAGCCGAGTCCCACCGAGATACTGCCGGACGGCTGTTCGGTCACGGAATAATCGACATCCACCTGGTCGGTTGAGCCGGGGACGGCCGGTGTCTCGACATTCACTTCTTCAAAGAACCCGGTGCGTTGCAGACGGGTGCGCGAGCGTTCGACCTTTTCCGCCGAAAACCAGCCGCCCTCCATCTGCCGCATCTCCTGGCGCAGCACCTCGTCGCGCGTCTTGGTATTGCCGGCAAAGTTGATGCGCCGGACATACACCCGCTTGCCCGGGTCCACGAAAAAGGTCAGGTCGACCTCGCGGGTTTCCTCGTTCACATCGGGCACGGTGTTGACATTGGCGAAGGCATAGCCTTCGTTGCCCAGGCGATCGGAAATGCGTGTTACCGTATCGGTGACCCGTTTGCGGGAAAACACATCCCCGGCATTGATACGGAACATCGGGAACAGTTCTTCCGGCGCAATGACCAGGTCTCCCGACAGCTTGATCTCCCGGATCCGGTACTGGGCACCTTCGGATACGTTGATGGTGATGTAGATATCCTTTTTGTCCGGGGTGATGGAAACCTGGGTAGAGGTCACGTTGAACTTGATATAACCGCGGTCCTGGTACCAGGACCGCAGGGTTTCCAGGTCGGCGGCCAGTTCCTGCTTGGAATACTGGTCGTCCTTGCTGTAGAAGGACAGCCAGTTCGGCGTACTCTGCTCGAACTGGTCCAGCAGGGTTTCATCGTCGAACACCCGGTTGCCGACAATGTTGATCTCCCGGATCTTCGCTACCGCGCCCTCGGAAACGTCGATGAGGATGTCGACCCGGTTGCGTTCCAGCGGCGTTACCGTCGTCTCGATCTTTACCCCGTACTTGCCGCGGCTGTAGTACTGGCGTTCCAGTTCCAGCTCGACTTTCTCCAGCAGGGAACGATCGAACACGTTACCTTCAGCCAGACCGATATCTTTCAGGGAATCCAGCAGGGGCTCGGTCTCGATGTCCTCGTTACCCTTGATGTCGATGCTGGAAATCGCCGGGCGTTCCTGCACGACGACGACCAGCACGTCCCCGTCGCGACGTAATTCGACCATCCGGAAATAACCGGACTTGAACAGCGCGCGGATCGTGTTTTCGGATTCACGCTCGGTGAACTCGTCCCCCACCTGGACCGGCAGAAAGTTGAAAACCGTGCCGGGCGATATACGCTGCAGGCCGTCCACGCGGATATCCGCCACCCGGAAAGGCTCAAAGGCGCTGGCGGAAAAGGACCATGCCAGGCCAATGATCATCAACGTCAGAAAGCGGTACATCCGGTATCCCTTGCCACTATGCGCCGAATACGCGCGCCAGGTCGTTATAGAAAGCAATACTCATCAGGGCCAGCAACAATACAATCCCCAGTTGCTGTCCCACCTGCTGTGCAGATTCCGACAGCGGCCTGCCCTGTATCCACTCGATCAGGTTATACAACAGGTGGCCGCCGTCCAGAACCGGGATTGGCAGCAGGTTCAGCACACCCAGGCTGACGCTGACGATGCCAAGGAACTTCAGGAAGCTGCTCAGCCCGCTGCTGGCCGAATGCGCGGCATACTGGGCGATGCTGATCGGACCGCTGATATTTTCCACCGATGCCTCGCCGGACAGCATGCCCCACAGGGTGCGCAGGGTCAGCGTGGTCATGCTCCAGGTCTTGTGCACCGACCTGCCCACAGACTCCAGGGGGCCGTAGCGCACTTCGATACGAATACTGTCACGAATATCGGTCGGTTTCTGTACATAGGCGCCAATCTGGCCGATGGTCTTGCCCCGTTCCTCCACCGCCCGGGGCACCAGCTCCAGCTGCAGTTCGTCCGCACCGCGCAGGACTTTTACCCGCAGGGTCTGACCGGGGCGGGCACGCACATAGTCCACCCATTCCGACCAGCTGTCGATGGGCCGGCCATCCACCGAGACGACCCGGTCACCCGCCTGCATGCCCGCCTGCTGCGCCGGTGCATCCGGCACCAGGCGGTCGATGACCGCGGGGATCTTCGGGCGCCACACGGACAGACCCAGGTTGCCCAGCAGGCCGCCCTTGTCCAGCGCATTGTCGACGTTACTGAAATCGATGCGCAGTGTCCTGCGGGAATCATCCGGCCTGCGCACCAGGATCTCCGTGTGCTTTCCGGCCAGGGCGGCATCCAGCAATTCCAGGGAAGCGGCGTCCCAGGTCGGTGTGGGCCGGTCACCGACGCGCAGTAACTCGTCGCGCTCCTCGAAACCGGCCTGGGCCGCAACGGACTGCGGTGAAATCTCGCCGACGACCGGGCGCAGGCCCGGCACGCCACTGACGAACATCAGCCAGTAGGCGGCAATGGCAAACAGGAAATTAAACAGCGGACCCG
>DRQL01000179.1 GCA_011371465.1 Gammaproteobacteria bacterium
CCCCGTGGAGGTTCAAGTCCTCTCCTCGGCACCATTATCAAAACGTTTGTTCCTGGCAAACCCGGTAACGCTGAAGTATCCATACGTGGCAAGACGGCCACAGCACAGGCGTCTACCACGCTGAAACCACCCCAGACACATTGATTGACGGATATATTTACATGTAAATCTTCGTCAGTCCATCAGTGGTTCTCTTCGAATCGCATAGCATCTTTTTGTTTTTACAATAAAATAATCCGGATTACCTCAAACCCCCTTAAACTCTACGCGTCGTAATTTCTTACATAAAAATACGCAGACGCCTCTATAATTTTTTCATCAGTCATATAACTTACTGATCCGATACACAGATTATGTTCTGGCACGTATTGTGCTGCATGCATGACTAGCGGCAAGCATATAACTTGCTGATTACAGCTCCTGTTTTGCCATAAGACTCCGATTTAGAAACAAAAAGAAAGGAATAGATATGCGCTCGAATAAAATCCTTGGAAGCATTCTTTTATGTACCATCGGCCTGTGTGCCACACCACAATCCGCGCTGGCCGTTTCGTTAAGCGGCCTGATTACGATTGCCCCTGGCACTATAGGTCCCGTCGAATTTACCCGACCTAATGGCGCTATTGGCATAAGAAACCAGTACACCGGCGGTTCTTATTTTGCCATGAACGCCAACAACCCGAATGCCAACGCCGCTATGCTGACTCCGGGGACTGCCCGTGGTATTGAACTGGGCACCTACCAGAATTACGTTCTGGATCCCGATGTACCGCACCCGCAGGGCTGGAAGGGGGATATTAATGGTGATGGTGTGGCCGATGGCGCAGCCGGCACCGGATACACGAATGCGCCGCCGATTCAGCAAAGCACCGCCTTCGCACCATTCAGTTTTTTTGGCGTATCCACCTACATCGGCCTCAATCCGGTTGGCTACCAGTCCGGTCAGGCGCATGCGGCACCCAGCGTCGACCTGGATATGTCATCCTGTGTCGGCAATGTCTGCTCGTTGACCGCCGACCTGAGCGGCTGGGAGGTATTCTGGAACGGTTCCTCTTTTGAGCAGGGGCCGCGCCCCGTGAACACCGGTCCGTTCGGTCTTGCTACCGGTGTGTACGACCTGGTAACCAGGCAGTACTCTCTGGACTGGGTATCGCAAATCAACGGTGGTCCGTTTAACGGTGTTTCCGGTTTCTGGCATATTGAGGGCAGCGTGGTACCTGTACCCGCTGCTGTCTGGCTGTTTGCATCCGGGCTCGCAGGACTGGCTGCGGCAGCACGCAGAAAGCCCGTGTAGGCCCGGACGGGGCAACCCCTGTCCCTGCCGGGCAGGGGTTGCGCTGTTCAGGGGGCCGGGATGCCTGTTGTGGATCGTTTGATCTCGGCCACACCGGCCGGCACGTCGCTATCCTTGTCCCCGACCACGACCCGCGGCCAGTTCAGCCCGGGATTCGGGTTGTGGGGAGATTCCATCCGGGTAAGCACCTTGTTACCCAGGTCCAGCACCTGCCTGAGGGAGGCAATTTCCGTCGGGTCCGGCCGGTAAGTAGTGAATTTCTGTTCGATCAGCTTCTGGTCTCCGCGCCAGATCTGGAATACCCAGTCACCCTCGACCAGCTCGTAGTCTTCGTCAAAACCGTAGCCGGTATAGACAATGACATGGTTACTGCTGACCTTGCGCCTGACCATAAAATCCGAGCCGGTGGTAACCGAACCGTCCGGCAGGGTCATTTCAGGGTGTTTCAGCACGCGTCTCAGCTCGACGTAGGCCGGTTGATTCGGGAGCGGCCATATACGGTACTGCAGGTACATCTGGGCGCCCTTGACCAGCGGAATGCGCTCGGTCGACCTGACCAGTTCGATGACCGGGCTGGCGACTACCTTGCCGGTGGTGGTCCTGGCATCGTCCACGATCCCGCCGCTGCGCACCATCCGGTACAGGCCACGCTGGGTGACTTTTCCCTGCAGGGGTTTGTTCAGGTAATCCGGGGTCTTTGCAACGGCAACACGACCCGGTTCTGACAACGAAGCGTTGTCAGTCTGCTGCGATGCGTTCTGTTCACAACCGAACAGTGCAAGAATCAGTACGACGGGAACAAGATACCTCATGTGACCAGCCTCTGTTTGGGGTTACCCGGCAATCTGCAGCCCGATCCGGAAAGCCGGTCTGGGCATACACGCTGTACCGCACAACAGGAAACCCGGCGGACGCGAACGTCCGCCGGATCAGGTGCAAAAAACCACTCAGTCGGCTGTGGTGTAAGCGCCGGCTTACTGGTTATAGGCCTCATGGATGTGCATCACCATGCGTGGGTCGACGGTCTCGATGTCACCCGGGCCGATCGCGGGGTTGGAAACCGCGCCGCCACGATTGACCCAGTCGAACTGCGCAATCGGCATGGCACAACCGGTGTTGCCGGCCGGATCGTTCGGATCGCCATTACAGCGCCCGCTGCCGTCACCCGCCATCGGTCCACCGTCCTGGTGGGCCTTGTCGATGAGGTACTCGTACACGGTACCGCCCGGCACAAAGCACTGGTTGGCCGGGTGGCCGGGGCCGGGCTGGCCATCCCCGTCCTTGTCACAGCCGGCATTGCCGGCGGATACACCGACATACAGGGTCTCGACGTCACAGGCATCCAGGTCAGGCCGCACACCGGTGACCGGGTCTTTGGGATTGATGTAATCACAACCGGGACCGGAGATCCGGTTGATGCTGACGCCGGCAATGATATTCACACCGGGATCGAGGGCCAGCGTACCGGTGCGGTGATTTTCGCCGGGATCCACGACAAAGATATGCTGGCGAAAGACACTGGGGTTACAGGCCGGTCCGGGACCCTGTGGCGATGCACCGGGCGCTTCGCCTCGCACACAGTCCCGCGAACGGCTGCGACGGGTGCCGAACAGGCTGCCGTCCTCGGACATGCGGATGGCGCGCAGGTTATCGCGACGTTTCGGGGAATCGAAATACGGCGCATCGTAGTAGTTCAACGGGTTGCTCGTATCACCTGTACCATCATTGGAAAGGTCGATTACCCGGATAACCCTGGCTTCGTTCTTCTCCTTGTCCAGCTTGAGCGATTTGCCATGCTTGAACGGCTTGTTGGAACCGACGCCACGACTGTGTTTGCCGATACCGGCCTTCCAGTCGACCACGAATACCGCGTCACCGTGGAACATGCTGATGAAAAGGCCTTCGTCGTTAACCAGCACACCAGCGGGACAGTTCCAGCGGGGGTCATTGGCATAGGGCAGATCGTCATCTCTGGGCATGCTGTACTCGTCGATGGCCTCCATGGTGTTCTGGTCAATGATGAGTACACGGCCATTCGCACCTCTTTCCGGCGTGCTGTATACCGGCGGGAAGTACATCCAGGACGAGTTATCGGGCCTCGGGTTGCCGGTTGCCGGGTCCACTGCGCTCTCGCCCGGCCCGAACGGGGTGGAGTTGCTGGCATTGAAGAAATTGGCGTCACAGACGGTTTGGGCAATATTGCCGTTGGGCATGAAACCGTTGCCGAGTATGCGGGGCACATAGCCGAAGTTGCCACCATGCGGGGACGGTGAAGTCGGCCACACCGGGCTGGTCTTGATGGCCGTGCCATCCCGGTGGTGCTCGATCAGCGCGTGCTGGGCAGCACTGGTCAGGTAGGCATGACCGTTCTCTCCACCGGAGGTATTACCGGTCGGTTTCCACGGGCTGCCCGCGGCACAGGACACGTGTTCGGGACAGATGCCCGTACCAATATTACCGGGTGTAAAAGGGTTGCTGACCGTAATACCGCGCTCGCCCGTGGTGGTATTCATTTCCAGCAAACGCCCCGGACCGGGGATATTGGAAAACGGTGCATTCTGGGAATCGGCCATCATGATGTTGGATTCGAGGCAAACCGGTGTGCCGGCGGCTGAATTGCCTGAATGTGCAACGGCGTTGCCGACAGACATTGACATGCCCACCGCCAGCGCAGTCGCCGTTAGCTTGTATCTGTTCATGGGAATCTCGCTCCTCGATATCGTCTTGTATTGGGGGATACAGCGACTATTGACGCGTATTTCTGGGCGCCTCTCTGACATAAGAGACCGGGGCGTTGCAAAATATTCATTTATTTTTGTATAGCGAGTAAACCGCTGTTTCCAGTGCACTGGATACCGGCCTTCGCCGGTATGACAGGAGGATGGAAGCCGCCTGCATGCTACCGGTTCCGGTAGCAAACAAGCATAAAAAACAGGGTTATCGATGCAGGGCGCCGGCTAGCCCGCATTTCTCACCGGGTTCCGTAGCGAGGCGGTGAGAAATGCGGGCTAGCGCTTCAACAGGGAACCGAGGATACCGCGCACCACCTGCCGTCCCAGCGAACTGCCTATGGAGCGCGCGACACTTTTCATCATGGCTTCCCAGACACTCTGGCGCCTGCGTCCGGTACGCCGCGCCTTTGTAGCGCGTTTTCCGGGGGCTTTCGCCGGTCTATTCTCAGCATCGGCATCCGCTTTCGCTGCACGGTCGGTCAACCGCTCGTAGGCCGATTTTCGATCGACCCGCTGGTCGTATCGATCGCCCAGCGGGCTGGCCGCAATCACCGCACGGCGTTCCGCTGCCCTGGCCGGACCCATGCGTGACGCCGGCGGACGGATCAGGGTGCGCTCGACGACGCCGGGGGTGCCTTTGGCTGTCAGTGTCGAAACCAGCGCTTCACCCACACCCAGTTCCTGGATCGCCTGCGCCGCGCTGAAGGCGGGGTTGGCCCGGAAGGTTTCGGCCGCCGCGCGGACAGCCTTCTGGTCACGCGGCGTGAAGGCCCGCAGGGCGTGCTGTACCCGGTTGCCCAGCTGCCCCAGGATACGGTCGGGAATATCCAGCGGACTCTGGGTAACGAAGTAGATCCCGACCCCCTTGGAGCGAATCAGGCGCACGACCTGCTCGACCTTGTCGACCAGCGCCTTTGGCGCATCGTTGAACAGCAGGTGCGCCTCGTCAAAGAAGAACACGATGCGCGGTTTGTCCGGGTCACCGATTTCCGGCAACTCCTCGAACAGCTCCGACATCAGCCACAGCAGGAAGGTCGCATACAGCCGGGGTTGCTGCATCAGCCGGTCGGCGGCGAGAATATTGACCTGGCCGCGGCCGTCATCCGTGGTAGTAATAAAGTCGTGGATATCCAGCGCCGGTTCACCCAGGAACTGTTTGCCACCCTGTTGCTGCAGCACCAGCAGGCGGCGCTGGATCGCACCGACGGACGCACGCGGGATGTTGCCGTATTCCGTGGAAAGCTCCCTGGCGTTTTCCGCCATGAAATTCAGCATGGCGCGCAGATCCTTGAGGTCCAGCAGCAACAGACCCTGGTCGTCCGCGACCTGGAAGGTCGCGTACAGCACGCCTTCCTGCGTGTCGTTCAGGTCCAGCATGCGCGCCAGCAGCAGGGGCCCGATCTCTGCGACGGTGGTACGCAGGCGGTGCCCCTTTTTACCGTACAGGTCCCAGAAAGTGACCGGGCAGGCCTGCAGGGTGTAGGGCTCCAGGCCGATCTGTGCAGCGCGTTTGACCAGCGCCGGCTTTTCGGTCCCGGCCAGCGCCATCCCCGACAGGTCACCCTTTACATCCGCCATGAAGACCGGCACGCCCAGGTCTGAAAATGCTTCGGCCAGGATCTGCAGCGAAACCGTTTTACCCGTGCCGGTGGCACCGGCGATCAGGCCGTGGCGGTTCGCCATGGCCGGGCGCAGGTACACCGGGCGCCGGCCCTTGCCCAGAAACAGGCCTTTTTCCGCCGTCATCGGGAACTCACGCTAGAAGAATTTTTTTGCCATGTTCATCGCGCCGTCCAGGCCGCCAATGGCATCCAGCAGGGAACCCCCGCTGCTGGACCGGTCGACCATTTCGGGCAGCGCCTTGCTCAGGCCGGCGAGCAGCGTATTTTCGTCGGTGCCCAGCTCGGCGGCAGCGGCCGTGATCTTGTCGCCGTCAAGCACGGCGCGGATCTGCTCCCCGGAGACCGCCTGATTGCTGCCGTCACCCAGCCAGGAACCGACCACCGAGGCCAGTCCACCGGACTGCATGGCGGTCACCATCCCGGCGATATCCAGCTGGTCGCCGTTGCCGACCAGTTTCTGCAGAATACCGGACAGAGCATCCGTATTCTGACCACCCTGCCCGCCCAGGTTACTCCTGAGCAAGTCTGCACCCATCTGAAGAATATCCATACCTTGAAGTCTCCGCTGCTATCGATTCATGCTGCCGGCAGCCAGTCGGGCTTTGGCGTACGCTGAATCCCGCACTGGAGTCTAGCACCGCGCCGCTGCGCCGAACAGGCGGGCTGAACGGGCCAGGACGGCACAGCCAGTCAGTGCGACCGTTCGATCAGCATCGGCCGGACGGTGGCCAGCAGCCGCTTTGCCCGGGACATGGTGACCGGGTGCCGGGCCAGGCGCCGCGCCTTTTTCAGCGCCGGAACCGCGTCGCTGTAATGCAGGTTGCCGCCCTGCAGCACTTCCAGCGCATCCTCGATTTCCGAAACGGCGATGCGCAGGTTGGTTTTCCGGTCATGGCGCTTATAGATCTGTTCAGCCTGTCCGATCAGGGCGATGGCCGAACGCACGTTTTCATCGGCATTCAACACCCGCATGAATGCACCGACATTGGCGACCTGCGCGCCATTCAGACCGACAATCGGCGGCAACACCTCGCCATTGCGCAGATGCCGCTGCGAGGAGTAGAACGCCACCAGGCCTTCGACCGTATCGACCTGGTTGGCATGAAAGAACGGCCCGCTGTCAGCAGCCTCGATCACGGTCGGCACGTTAAACAGGCTGCTCCCATGTCCGAACCCGTCGTCAAACGGGTTACCGCTGCTGTCGATAACATCACCCGGCTGATCGACCAGCTCCTCCACGCGCGGCGCAAAGGAGCGGTTGCTGAGTTCAAAGGCCGGTGGCGTAACGGTCGCGGGAAAATCAAAATCCGGGTCGGTGTTGGCGCCGCCGTTGAAATGACAGGCGTTGCAGTTCAGCGTACCGGCAACACCGACCCCCAGGTAGTTGAGCCGGCCACGCTCGGCGCGTGGGTCCTTCATGCGAATGGTATGGAAATCATCGTACTCTTCCTGCCGGCCCAGCGACAGCATGTAGGCTTCCAGCGCATCGAGCTCGTAGTCCGTAGGCAGGCGGAAATCGACGCCGGGTTCCCGTCGCAGGGTTTTCGTCAGGTGCTGAATAATGGCCCCGAGCGAAAAATCACGCAGCGTGCCATGCGGTGCCAACGGGGCATCGGGCGCAACCGGCGCACCGTCACCGCTCCAGCCGGTGCGCTGGTCGGGTGGCAGGGTAGTACCGTCGTTACCACCGGTCGGGGCCAGCAGCGACACGCGCAGGGCATTCAGGTGCGGTACGCTGCGCATGGTGAAGTCGGTCTCCAGTGCATCGAAACCGTTGGTGTTCTCCTGGATCAGACCGGCTCCGCGCATCAGCCGGGGGTTTTCAAAATGCTCGGACAGGGGATTGGGTTCCGGTCGCTCGGCAACGAACAGGGGGTCATCGGCCGGCAGCGTGGCGATAAACTTCGGATCGATTGTGAAGTTATTGGTCGCGGGGTGACAGGTACCGCAGGTGCGGCCGTTGCCGTCAAAGGTCTCGTTAAAAAATATCCGGCGGCCGGCATTGACCAGCGCGGCATTCGGGTCGCTTTGCGGCAGGATACCGGTAGCCAGTGCAGGCAGGGGGGCAAGCAGCCAACAGGCCGAGCCGGCTGTCAGCGCAATGAGATATTTCCGGCAGTGGTGAAACATGGCTGGACCTTTATCTGTAATTGTCGTTATGGAGCTACGGCATCCTGCCATTCCTGGATCAAAAATAGCTGCGATGAGGGCCATGCGCAATGGCGATTGCCCATTGGTAGACATTCGTATAGAGGCGAACCCCCGGCTGCCCTGACAGAACAGGAGCTTGCGTGACGGCACCTGGGAGCCGGCAGGACCCGGGCTAGCGGTTGTTCAGGCAATCGGTAAAGCGGTTGATGCTCTGGTTGATCTCGGTCTGGTTGCTTTCCGGCATCTTGCTGACCAGCTCGTTACAGTACTCGATCCGCTCCTCGTCCAGCGGCCCGGAACGATGGTAGTTATACAGCAGCCAGGTCAGTACCCCGACGATCAGGGTCAGATAGATCAGTGTGGACTTGCGCATATCAACATTCCCTGGCGATTGCCCTGTACGGAACACCCCGTACAGTAACTGTTTTATACTGAAATCGGGGCGGGTCTGCTACCGGAATATCAGCCATACCCGCTTTCCGGCAACCACCCGACGGGAGAAACTGTCAGCACAATGCGGGGGACGGACAACCACCACGGCCGACTGATCATCGCGCTGAGCGGCGCAGTGATGCTGCTCTGCGCCTGTGCCCGCCCTTATGTTCAGCCTGAAGGCGCAACGGAAACCACCCCTGCACTGCACGACACCTATGCCCTGATGGACGATGGCTATCGCCTGCCCCTGACGCGCTGGATTCCGGAAGGCCGGTGTCGGGTACAGGTGCTGGCCCTGCACGGGCTGAACGATTACCGCCGGGCCTTTGCCTCCACCGGCGAGTTCCTGTCCGCCCGGGGCATCACCGTGCTGGCCTACGACCAGCGCGGCTTTGGCGAATCGGACGGCTTCGGCCTGTGGCACGGCAGCGACCGGCTGGCCAGTGACCTGCAACTCATGGTCCGCCTGCTGCACCGCGAACAGCCCGGTTGTCCGGTCTATGTCCTGGGCGAGAGCATGGGCGGGGCGGTAGCACTCGCGGCGCTGGACCGGATTGCCGCGGACATCGAAGGCGTGATCCTGGTGGCGCCGGCCGTCTGGTCCCGCGACAGCATGCCCCTGTACCAGCGTGCGGCGCTGTGGCTGGCCGCGCACACCGTGCCGGCGAAGCAACTCACCGGCGAGGGGCTGGATATCACCCCGTCGGACAACATTGAAATGCTGCGCGCACTGGGACGTGACCCGCACGTGATCAAGGCCACCCGCGTAGACGTGCTATACGGCATCAGCAACCTGATGGACCAGGCCGCCGATGCTTCCCCCGCCCAGGCCGCCGATGCCCTGCTGCTGTACGGCATGCATGACGAAATCATCCCCCGCGAGCCGACCTGTCGCCTGCTGGGCAAACCGGCGGTCGCTCACTGGGATATCGTCCTGTATGAAAACGGCTATCACATGCTGACCCGCGACCTGCAGGCCGAAAGGGTATTACGCGATATCGCCGACTGGCTGCTCGATGCAACCCGGCACAAACGGGAAGCAACGGACAGGCTGACACAGTTCTGCGCCGCCAGCCCGGATTCCGACTAGACGCCCGCGGCGCGAGCCCTGCACAAGCGACGCGGAATCCGGGTGTACGGCCGTGGCAGGGCAAGCCGCGCCATTCCGGAAATGCACGTGACGCACATCAGGCGCTGGCGCTCTCGGTGCCGACATCGGCACTGTCGCCCCCGACCAGCCGGGTTTCACTGGCCGGTGCCGGGGAGGCTTTCGGCGACAGGGCCTCTCCGTTACCCCCGCCGGAGTCCGTGATCAGGTGCACATCACGCTGCGGGAAGGGAATCGAAACACCTTCTGCGTCGAAACGTTCTTTCACGGTACGGGTCAGATCCCAGTACACGTCCCAGTAGTCCTGGCCCTTCACCCAGGGACGGCAGATAAAGTTCACCGAGGAATCCCCCAGTTCGTGCACACGAATGGTTGGCTCGGGATCCTTGAGTACCTTCGGGTGTTTGCTGACGACGTCTTCCAGGATGCCCTGTGCCTTCTGCATATCGTCGCCGTAACCGATGCCGAACACGAGGTCGACACGGCGCGTTGCAGTACCCGTCACGTTAGTGATCGCCTGACCCCAGACCTGGTTATTGGGGACAATGACCGCCTTGTTGTCGAGGGTGCGGATCTGCACCGCCAGCAGGTTCATCGACTGCACCCGTCCCAGCACGCCCGCGATTTCCACCACATCACCCACGTCAAATGGCTTGAATACCAGGATCAGGATACCGCTGGCGAAATTACCCAGCGAGTCCTGCAGGGCGAAGGCGATGACAAAACCGGCGGCACCGATGACCGCCAGCAACGGCCCGATATTCACCTCCAGCGCGGCAAGGCCGATGAGCACACCGATCGCAATGATCAGACGCTTTACAGTCACGACCAGGAATTCCTCCAGCAGCTTCGAGGCATGCGGAGAACCGGCCAGCACTTTTTTCAGCGCCTTGCCGACCACCCTGGACAGGAAGATAAAGGCCAGCACGGTGATCACGAACACACTGATATTCTGCAACCAGCGCAATCCGCCCTCGCTGGAGGTCAGCCAGCCCGATACCGTGGCCCATACCGCTTCCATATCGGAAATGTCCACCTTGACGCCGGACACCGCCGCGACGTACTGACGGTACTCCTTGACCTCACCACCCTTTTCCTCCAGTTCATCGAGTACGATATTGAAGCGGTCGACCAGCGCAGTCTGCTGCGCCCGCAGCACGGTCAGGAAATCCAGCAGGTTCTTTCTTTGTTCTGCCTTTTCCCTGGCAAACTTGTCCAGCTTCTTATGCGCCGCGACTTTTTTGGCCGCGTCCGCGTCATCTGCCTTGACCGGTTTTTTCGCATCCGCTTTACCACGCTCCTGCGCCTTCTTCCTGGCCACCTCGGTAGCGGTTTTTGATATATCGGCCACTTCCCGGTTCGCGCTCAGTTCGGCCACCGCCTGTTTGGCCTCGGCCACTGTCTTCTTTGCTTCCTGCTCGGCTTTCTTCAATTCCTCGACCGCTTCCTGGTCTGCAGGGGCTTCGCTGGCCGCCTGTTTTGCCTCTTCAACGTCCTCAATGGCCGCCTTTACCTCGTCAGCCTTTGCCAGCTCTTCGCGCTGGTACTTGACGCCGATCTCGGCCGTAGTGATCTCCTGCGCCTTGGCCTGCAACAGTTGCTGCCAGCCGTCCGCCTCGACCACGAGTTCGGAGCGTGTCAAGGGATTGAGCCTCAGGGCCAGTTCATCGAGGGGTATTTCAGGGTTGGCGGTAGTCACCGGTGACTCCTTTGCAGACCCGGCAAACAGTCCGTTTCCCCATAATCCCGGCGACATCAGGAACACCACCAGCACAACACGCGTCGTACCTTTCATAATCCCTTTATTCCTTCAACTTGACCGTGATTTTCCCGTTCTCGACCCGGATGTTGTCCACACCCTCGGAGAATGATTTCCAGAAACCGTCCCGGTTACCGAATTCACTGACCAGATCGATATTCTTCAGCCCGCCCAGCCAGGCATTGGGTATCGGCACACCCATGATACTGACGCCTTTCAGCACAATGACCGGCTTGCCCTGCAGGTAGGCCATTTCCACACCGGCATTGAAACGCAGCGTCTTGCCGCCCAGTACCGGGAAATCCGCATCCATCGGCACCAGCAGCCGGGCGCTCACCAGGTCGTCCGACAGATCGATCGCGAGCTTTTTCGCCAGGTCGGTGTTTTTTGCCAGCAGGGCATTCAGCTCACGCTCGTTGAAACTGACTTCACGCTTCGCGCCCACCTCACTGTACGGTTCTGGCTTCAGGAACCCTTCCTCGTTCAGCTCACCGACCGGCTCCCGCTCCTGCCCCATGGACCGGCCTCCCGTCTGGTAACCCAGCGCCCGGAGCTTGGTCTGCAAGACCTGCTCTTCCTTTACGCTCAACTCCACGGGCTTGAATTCGCTGGCGAACAGGTAGGTCTTGAGCGCCCACCAGGTACCGCCGATGGTCAGCAGGATGGTGACCAGGACAATCAGCAGCACCTGTGGCCAGCGCATCCCGCCGGAGGTGGTCTGTTCCGTATCAGTGTTCATCTCAGTGTTCATCGACTTCATCCACATCCAGCTGGCCGGACATGCGGCGACGGATATGGGACCAGGACATCCCCGTTGCCATGATGGCCGCCAGCATAACCTGGACCACGTAGGTCAGCGCCTCTACGTTTTCGATCGAAAGCACATTGTAGTCGATCATCACCCAGGTAAGCGCGGCAAAAAAGGCCACCGCCAGCAAGGTGCCGATCTCACCCAGCGAGCGCATCGTTGCGCGCAGGTAGATGACCCAGCCGATCAGCAGCAATACCGCGGACAGGGCCAGCATGGGGTCCAGTTTATCGGGGGCCTGCATGAACCAGTGGTACCAGGAATACCCGGACGGGTTATAGGTCGCAAACACCAGCACCACGGCCAGCACGAACCGAATCAGGAAACTGGTGAAACTGAAGCTTTTTGCAGCCATTGCGCGGATTCCTTCCGGTGTAGTCTCAACGGTGCGCCAGTGTAGACGATCAGCACGCAGGAAAACACCGATGACCCGGTCGTTTCACCCGGTCCGGAAGGATTTTTCGGGCGGAAAGCCCGGGCAGGCGCGCTTCCCGGCTACTGCACCAGCACCAGTTTCGGCACGTGTGCCAGGCGGCCAAGCACCGGCTCAAGCGCCTCGGTCAGCGCCTGGCGCCCCTTGCCCAGCACCCGGGCGAGCCGCCAGTCGACGCCCGGCATCCTGTGAACCGCATAGTCGGAAGGTTTTGCCCGCCGGGAACGGTAATCCGGCGAGTCCGGCAGCCCCAGCAGCAAGGCCAGCGCAACCGCCAGCTCATCGGGCATCTTGAAACGGATAGTCCGGTCCGGATCGCTGTGAATATCCACGCCCAGGGCACGCTCCACCAGGTCCAGCGCGACAAGGATAGCGTCACCGGAGCCCGGCTCTTCGGCGTTGAATATTCCCCGCTGAATCTCCCGCACCTGGTTGGCCGTGCCGGCACCGAAACGATCCCGCACCAGCTCATCACTGGTATGCAACAGGTAGACCCACAGGCTGGTAAGGACTACATCATGATAGGCTTCGTCGATACGTTCTTCCCTGCCATACGTCGCGAACAGCTCTTCCTGTTCGGTGATAAACAGGATTGGCAACCAGGCCAGCTGTCGCGCCCTGTCGCCACGTTCTCCCGGCGTTTCCATAAAGCTCCTCCGGCCGCATGTTCATCCCTGCGGCTACGGGGGATACTGTAAAACACCGGGGATGGCCCGCGCGTTGTCCCTGCGCGCCAAATGCTTGTCCGTTGCTGCTTTATGTTGGTGGGCAGATGTGTCGCC